>PLZT01000201.1:2137-12670 GCA_003152255.1 Methylocystaceae bacterium
CAGCGCGCGTCCGCCGTCGCGAAGGCCGTGGCCGTTTTGCGCGAAAACGGCGCGATGGACTACACCGTCGTTGTCGTGACGGAAGGCGACGATCCGCCCGGTCTCGCCTATATCGCTCCTTACGCCGCGACCAGCATCGCCGAGCGCTTCATGGAAGCGGGTCGCGACGTGCTGATCGTCTATGACGATCTCACGCAACACGCTCAGGCTTATCGCGAACTTTCCTTGCTGCTGCGCCGCCCGCCGGGACGCGAGGCGTTTCCCGGCGATATCTTCTACGTCCACTCGCGCCTGCTCGAACGCGCGACTCGCTTGCGCGCGGAACTCGGCGGCGGTTCGCTCACCGCTCTGCCGATTGTCGAGACCGAAGCGCAGAATATCTCCGCCTATATTCCGACCAACCTCATTTCCATCACGGACGGCCAAATCTATCTTTCGCCGTCGCTGTTCGAATTGGGCGTGCTGCCGGCGGTCGATGTCGGCAAATCCGTTTCGCGCGTTGGCGGCAAGGCGCAACGGGCCCCCTATCGCGCGGTGGCGGGCGACCTAAAGCTCGCTTACGCGCAGTTCGAGGAGCTTGAAACCTTCGCCCGTTTCGGCGCCCGCCTAGACGATGACACGCGCAAGATCATCGAACATGGGCGACACATTCGCGCCTGTCTGAGCCAAGCGGAATTCGCCCCGGTTTCCGTGCCCGGACAAATCGCCGTTCTAATGGCGCTGACCGCGGGCCTTTTCGATTCCACGCCCACCGAGCGGATGGCCGACGCCGAACGCGCCGTTATCGCGGCCGCGGAAAAGATTCCGGCGGAAGTCCGCGCGCGTTTCGACACGGCCGATAAATTGAGTGAGCAGGATCGAGCCATGATCCTGCGAATCGCCGGCGAGACGTTGACGCCATTTCAATCCAGTCCCGAGGCCAAAGCCGACGCGCGAATTATCTCCAAGACCGAAACTAAAGCCGGGCCAGGCCCCGTAAACGGGCGCGCGCCGGAAGGTCGAGCGGCGATCAAGCAAAAGCCGCGTCGGGCCGAAGCGGCGAACGAGACGGCGAGTCGCGCGGCCGGCGGGCGGGCGTCCGGCGCTTGGCGAATGGCGGTCGCGGTTCTCGTTATTCTGGCTGTCGCGGGCGGCTGGTTCGTTCTGTCGCGCGTTGAACGGAGTCGCGAGCCCGCCGCTCGCACGCTGAGCGTGACCGGCGTCTTGGCCGCCACCGCGACGACGCCAGTCCGGGCCGCGGTTTCGGGCGTCGTCTCGGAGGTCCATTGCGCCATCGACACGCAAGTCAAATCGGGCCAAATTTGCGCGAAAATCGACTCGCGCCCCTATCAAGCCGTGTTGGATCGGGATGAAACCGAACTGAAAGCGGCCGAAGCCCAGTTGCAAAGGGATGACGCCGATTTGGCTCGCGCCAAGGCGAGCTTGGAGCGTCATGCGGCCGTGGCGAAGAATCGATCCAGAGAGGCGGACGCGTCCCGCCGGATATATGAGCGGGCCGAAGCGCGAAGGAAGCGCGACGAGGAGACATCCGTTCAGCGCCAGGCGGCGCTGAACACGGCGCGGATCGACCTTGCCGAAACGAATATTGTTTCGCCGATTGACGGCGTGGTGGTCGCGCGGAATATTGAAGTGGGCCGGGCGGTCGCGGCGGACGCGACGCCGCTCTTCCTCGTCGCGGCGGATCTCGGGGTTTTGCGCATCAGCGCCAATGTCGGCGAGAAAGACATCGGCGACATCAAGCCCGGCGACAAGGTTTCCTTCGAGGTCGAGGCCTTCCCGAACCGCGCCTTCACCGGCGAGGTGACGCGAATAGACCGTTCGCCAGAGGCGAGCCAAAACGCCGCGAGCTATACCGTCGTCATCAGCGCGCCCAATGCCGATTTGTCGCTCAAGCCAGGCATGCGCGCGACGATCCGGATCGCGATCAACCAGCCCGATCACGCGCCCAGTGGAGCAACGCCGTGAGTGAAACCGCGGCGGGCCTGCAACGCAAGATCAGGAGCGCCGGCGATCTTCAATCGGTCGTGCGCACGATGAAAGCCCTGGCCGCCTCGAACATCGGTCAATACGAAAAAGCGGTGCGCGCGTTAAGCGACTATCATCGCGCCGTGGAGATAGGGCTGAGCATTTGTTTCCGGAGCGCGTCCGACGCGCTCATGATGGAACGAGGGGGGCGAAGCGGCGGAGTGATTGGCGCTGTCGTGTTCGGCTCGGACCAGGGCCTGGTGGGGAGATTTAACGACGTCATCAGCGATTGCGCGGCGAACGCGCTCGCGGACCTCCCGGGCAAGCCCCAGGTCTGGGCCGTCGGCGAGCGTGCTCATGCGCGTCTGGAGGATGCGGGCCTGAAGCCGGCGGGTCTTTACGCCGTGCCGAATTCCATCAAGGCCATCACCCCGCTCGTCGGGCGGATTTTGATGGAGAGCGAGGCGCGCGACAGCCATGGCGCGGTCACGGAACTTTACATTTTCCATAACCGCCCAACGTCGGGGGCAGGTTATGAACCCGCGGGCGAACGATTGCTGCCATTGGACGAAAAATGGCGGCGCGAACTCGCCGGACTTCCGTGGCCTACCGGAAACTTGCCCGAAGTCATGGGCGTCGGCGCCACGACCTTGCGAGGGCTTATCCGCGAATATCTTTTCGTTTCGCTGTTCCGGGCCTGCGCCGAATCCCTCGCCAGCGAAAACGCAAGCCGATTGGCGGCGATGCAGCGCGCCGATAAAAACATCGACGAATTGCTGGAGGCGTTCAAAGGCGCATTCCATCGTTTGCGCCAGAGCGGGATCGACGAAGAGCTTTTCGATGTCATCTCCGGCTTCGAGGCTTTGAGCACGGAAAAGCGATAAGCGTCGCCGCGCGCCGTCGTCAGGGATCGGAGACGACGGCGCCAGTGGCGGGGTCGAGAAACAGCTCGCGAGCCTTGTCGTTCTCGCGCTTGTCGAAATCGAACATATTGCTCAGCGAGCCGGCGATCGTGTCGAACGAGCCCCCGGGTTGGATGCGCTGGCCGGCGAGCCAATTGTCCTCGATGAACCGGAGCACCGAACTTTGGTCGGTGAGCGTGTGGTCGACAAAATTGACTTTGGCGAAGCGGGAAATCACGAGCACCGGCACGCGCGTTCCATATCCGCAGCGGCCTTGCGCCGGCCGGCCGAAGGCTCCGTCGAGCGGGGCCGTCGGGGAGGGGAGTCCCTGTTGCAGGCCATGCCGGCAAGCGCCGGGGCCGTTCAGGCCGTCGGCGGCGGTGAACGACGGATTGACGACGGGCGGCATTTGGTGGTCGTACCAGCCGTCGGAATCGTCATAGGCGATGATTACCGCCGTGTTCGCCCATTCGGCGCGCTTTTGCAGCGCATTGACGACGCTCACGATGAAATTCTGCTCGTCAATGGGGTTGGAATAGCCGGGATGTCCATCCTGATAGGCCGGCGCCTTGAGGAAGCTCACGGCCGGAAGGCTCCCCGCGTCGAGCGCGTCGAAAAAGTCATGAATGTCATAGGCGTGATTCGCCGGATCGATCTCCCCGGTAAGCGGGTCGCGCGTATGGCCGATGGCCGCCATCGACTTCGGACGCGCGTGGGCGGCGTTTCGCGTCGAGGCGTAATACTGGAACCATGCGTGGTGCGGGATGTAATCGGGCCTGGCGGCCTGAGGCGCGCCTGGTGCCCGCGTCGCGCTCGACCGCGCGCAACTGCTCGTGCCATTGGGATTCGTGATCGTCAGATCGAAGCCGCCCATGAACGAGCCCCAGGAGATATCCCTGGCGTTGAGCAGATCGCCGATGTTCGGGCCGTGCATCGCCACCTGGTCGATCGTGGATTTGGAGCATGTATCGAGCAAGGGATCAACGTCGCCGATTACGGTATAATTGCCATTGCCGTCGTTCACTTCATTGCTTGGATGCAGAAGTTTGCCCGATTCATCGACGACGTTCAGCGTGGCGTCGATCCCATTGCTCTGCCCCGAGATTAGATTGAGCGCGCCGGGCGTGGAGGGGCCGAAGGTGGTCGTCCAGCTATTGTCGTTCAACGCGAAATGTTGCGCGTAGTTCCACAACGCCGTGACGGTATTGCCGTCGTAATAGCCCATGACGATGTTTTTTCCGTAGCCCTTCGGCGCGCCCCCGCGGCCGGTGGAACTCGGGAACGCGTCCATTTTTCCATTGTCGGCGGCAAGCTGTTCGGCCAGATCCTCGTGATCCTGACTCGATGTGCGCGCCTGCGCCGGCGACAGACGAAACGGGTTGGAGGCCTCGCTTCCGTTGATGGCGGCTCCGCTTCCAAGCGGCCCGTTGGGATTCCTGCCCATCAGGTCGACGCCCTCGAGCGGGGCGAAACTATTGTTTACATCGAGCGGCGTGAGCAAATTGTTGATGCTCTTTGGAGTCGTCTCCAACGCCGCGAACGGAGTTTCTCCGGCATTGTTCAGCGCGTTCGGATAGGAGCCGAAATAATGATCGAAGGAAACATTTTCCTGGAAGATGACCACGACATGCTTGATCGGGGTCGCGGTCTTGATGCGATCCTCGGCGACGCTGGCCGAGGAGATCGTCATCATGGCCGCGAGGCCGCATAAGAAGACCTGGTGTTTCATTGTTAGCTCCCCAGCGCGGCGGCAGGCGCGCGGACTGAAATCGCATCGAGGCGTAGGATGGACAGCGTAACCGCGACAGGCAACAATAATATTACCGACGGCCCGCGCGATGCTTCGCGATTGTCTCCTTCGAGATAAGCCGTCATCAATTTGTCAGAACGCTGTATCACTGCGGAGAGACGGTTTGAGGAATTGGGCGGGCGATGGCGACCGAGCAGCGACTGGGCGTTTGTTACTATCCGGAACATTGGCCGGAAAGCCGCTGGGCCGAGGACGCGCGGGGGATGGTCGAGATTGGCCTTCAATTGGTCCGCATGGGCGAATTCGCCTGGTCGCGACTGGAGCCCCGCGATGGGCGTTATGATTTCGAATGGCTGAGGCGCGCGATCGACACGTTCCACGGCGCCGGCCTCGATATCGTGCTGGGAACGCCGACCGCGACGCCGCCTAAATGGCTCGTCGACAAAATGCCGGACATGCTGGCGCTGGACGCCAAGGGCCATGCGCGCAAATTCGGTTCCCGCCGCCATTATTGCTTCAGCCACGCGGGTTATGCGCGAGAGTGCGACCGTATCGTCGCCGCTTTGGCCGAGGCCTTCGGCGAACATCCCGGCGTCAAAGCGTGGCAAACCGACAATGAATATGGTTGTCACGACACCGTGGAGAGCTATTCGAGCGCGGCGCGCGACGCGTTCCGGCGGTGGTGTCGCGATAAATACGCTGACATAGACAGGCTGAATCGGGCCTGGGGCAATGTCTTCTGGTCGATGGAGCTATCCGGCTTCGACGACATCGAGCTTCCCAACCTCACCGTGACCGAGGCGAACCCGTCTCACCTGCTGGACTTCCAGCGTTTCTCGTCGGATCAAGTGGCCATTTTCAACAGGCGCCAGGTCGAGATCATCCGGCGCCATTCGCCGGGCCGCGCGATCCTGCACAATTTCATGGGGGCCTTCCCCGCCTTCGATCATTACGCGGTGGGACAAGACCTCGACGCCGCCGCGTGGGACAGCTACCCGCTCGGCTTCCTGGAGCGCGGCCCGCGCGACGAAGCGTTCAAGACGCGCTATATGCGCGTTGGCGATCCTGATTTTCAAGCGTTCCATCACGATCTCTATCGCGCCTGCGGGCGCGGCCGCTGGTGGGTGATGGAGCAACAGCCCGGCGCCGTGAATTGGGCGCCGTGGAATCCGGCGCCGGCGCGGGGCGCGGTGCGGCTTTGGACATATGAGGCCTTCGCCGCCGGCGCGGAGGTCGTCAGCTATTTCCGTTGGCGACAGGCGCCTTTCGCGCAAGAGCAGATGCACGAGGGGCTATTGCTGCCAAATTCCGAGCCGAACGAAGCCTATCACATCGTCGCGGAGCTCTCTCGCGAACTCGCGATGCTGGGCGCCAAAGCCCAGACGGCCCGGTCGGCCGTCGCGTTGGTCTTCGACTATGAAAGCGCATGGGCCTGGAGCATAGAACCGCAAGGCCAGGATTTTTCCTATTTCGAACTGGTGTTCGCCTTTTATCGTGGACTGCGCCACCTGGGACTTTCGGTCGACATTATCCCGCCGACGCCAGAGGCTGTCGCCGACCGCAAACTTGTCGTGGCGCCGGGGCTCTTCACCGCGCGCCCCGAACTGGCGGAAGCGCTTGCGCGGAGCGGCGCCGCCGTGCTGTTGGGGCCGCGAAGCGGCTCCAAAACGCGCGATTTCCATATTCCGTCCGAGCTTCCGCCGGGAGCGTTCCGTTCGCTTGTCGACGTGAAGGTCCGCCGCGTCGAGAGCCTTCGCCCAGGCGTTACGGTTTCCGTCGAGGGCGCCGCGGGGCATTTGGAAGGCTGGCGCGAGTTCCTGACGCTGGGGCAGGGCGCCGAAGCGCGGTTGCGGTCGACCGACGGCGAGATCGTTCTCGCCCATGGCGCGCGCGCTTTTTACCTGGCGGGGCGCCCGGACGATCTGCTGCTGGAGACTGTCTTGCGCCGCGTTTTGGCTTGCGCCGGTTTGGCCGCGCTTGATTTGCCGCGGGACATTCGCGTTCGCGACAATGGCGCCACGCGCTTTGTCTTCAATTATGGCGACACAATAGTGGATATTTCCTCGATCATTGGCGACGCGCCGCTTTATCTTGGAGAAAGACGCCTTCCTCCTTGCGGCGTCGCGGCCTTCGCGGCAAGCATGGCCTGATGCATCTCAAAGGAACGCAAATGCGCATCGCGGAGGAACTCGTCTCGAAGTTCAAGGCGCTTTTCGGCGCGGCGCCGCGCCTGTTTCGCGCGCCGGGACGCGTCAATCTGATTGGGGAACACACAGATTACAACGACGGCTTCGTTATGCCCGCCGCGATTGATTTATCGACGATCGCCGCCATCGCGCCGCGTGGCGACAGAAAGTTTCGCGTCCACTCCGTGGCCTTCGAGCGGACCATTGAATTCGATCTCGACGATCCTTCGCCCACTCCGCGCGGCGATTGGAGCGACTATGTTCGCGGCGTGACGCTTTCCCTTGAGAACGCCGGTCACCGTCTGGTTGGGGCGGATCTCATGTTGCACGGGGATCTGCCGATGGGATCGGGTCTCTCCGCCTCCGCCGCGTTGGAAGTGGCGGTAGGCTTCGCGCTTTGCCGCGTCTCTGGCGTGGCGATCGACCTTACGGATCTTGCTCTTTGTTGTCAGCGCGCGGAAAATGAATTCGTGGGCATGCGTTGCGGCGTCATGGATCAATTCATCTCATGCCGCGCCGTCGCCGGCTGCGCCCTGCTGCTTGATTGCCGCGGCCTGGAGGCGCGGCGCCTGCGGATTGACCCCCGTGCGCGGCTGGTGATTTGCAACACGATGGTCCATCACGAATTGGCGAGCAGCGCGTATAATGCGAGGCGCGAGGCGTGCGAACGCGCGGTCGCGCTGCTGTCCGGGCCGCTCGATGGCGTCAAGGCGTTGCGCGACGTGACCCAAGACCAGCTCAAGCATTTCGCCGCGCTTCTGCCCGATCCGATTTTGGGCCGCGCGCGCCATGTCGTCAGTGAAAATGCGCGCGTGTTGCAGGCGGCGACGGCGCTCGCGGCCGGCGATCTCGCCGAATGCGGTTGGCTGATGAACGAGTCGCATCGCAGCCTTCGCGACGATTACGAAGTCAGTTGCCCCGAACTCGATCTGATGGTTGAACTGGCGCGCGGCGCTCCGGGTGTTTATGGCGCGCGCATGACCGGGGGCGGTTTCGGCGGCTGCACTGTCAATTTGGTGGAAGCGGATCGCGTCGAAAGTTTCAAGGAGATCGTCGGCGAAGCCTATGGAGATGCGACCAAACTGACGCCGCGGATCTTTGTCTGCGTACCTGGAGCTGGCGTCGGGGAAATGGATTTTTGAGCGCGCGCGCCGCGACGACGAAGGAGCCCGGCATTGCTTTTTCTCCAAGACTCGCCTCACCGTCGGCTCAATCCTCTCACCGGGGAATGGATTCTGGTCTCGCCTCACCGCTCCGATCGTCCTTGGCGGGGCCAGATGGAGAAGTCCGCCGAGACAATAATTCCCTCGCACGACCCCGATTGCTATTTGTGCCCCGGCTCCGCCCGCGCCAATGGGCGGATCAATCCGCTCTATGACGGCGTCTTCGCTTTCGACAATGATTTCGCGGCGCTGCGACTGGACGCCACGAGAGGCGAGATCGACGACGGGCTCATTGTCGCGCGCGGCGAAGCCGGGCTTTGCCGGGTGATCTGTTTCTCGCCTCGCCACGATCTAACGCTGTCGCGCATGGCGATCTCCGACATCGCCCGCGTCGTCGGCTGTTGGCGCGACGAGTTTCGAACATTGGGCGCTCTCGACGCGGTGAATTATGTGCAGATATTCGAGAACAGGGGCGCGGCGATGGGCGCGAGCAACCCCCATCCGCACTGCCAGATCTGGGCGAGCGAGAGCCTGCCCAATGAAGCCGAAAAGGAATCGCGATCCCAGCGCGACTATATGGCGCGGCGCGGTTCGTGCCTGTTGTGCGACTATCTTGCGCGCGAGGAGACTATTGGCGAACGCATCGTTTGCGAGAACGCCGCCTTCGTCGCTCTGGTTCCGTTCTGGGCGACATGGCCGTTCGAAACAATGGTGCTCGCCAAGCGCCACATTGGTTCGTTGGATGATTTTTGTCCCGACGATAACGCCCTGCTGGCCGACATGCTGAAACGGCTCACGCTGCGCTACGACAATCTGTTCGAGACGCCCTTTCCCTATACGATGGGCTTTCATCAGCGTCCGACCGACGGCGCGTCCCATCCTCACTGGCACTTCCATGGTCATTTCTATCCGCCGCTGCTGCGTTCGGCCACGGTGCGCAAATTCATGGTCGGTTTCGAAATGCTGGGGTCGCCGCAGCGCGATATCACGCCCGAAAGCGCCGCCGAGCGGTTGCGCGAATTACCCGAGGTTCACTATCTCGGTCGCTAAACAACGTTCGATCGAAACGGGCGCGCGGCGGCAAGCCGCTAAATTTTTTCGTGATCGAAAATCATTTGGAGATGAGCGTCGAACAAATCGCCAATGTCCAACGGATGAGAGCGGTCTAAAAGACCGTTTTGAATAATTCCAAACCAGATCGGCGCGATAAGCAATTGAGGGTATTCGATTAGCTTGTCGTTTCTCAATTCACCCCGTTCTCGCGCGGCTAACGCCAGCTCCTTAACCTGGTCAAGAAGCGGGTCGAACATCTCGCGGCGATAAATTTCGACAAGCGCGGGAAACCTGCCGCCCTCGGCGAGGACAAGCCGGGCGATCGCCGCGCGACCGTTGCGTTCGATATTGTGCATGGCGACGAGCAAAGTGCGACGCAAAAACGTCTCGACCGATTCTTCCGGCGCCCGGTTCGCGGGGTTCATGTCGACCAATGCGCCCGCGATTTTCTCGCGCACGACGCCTTCGAACAGCGCCTCCTTGGTCGGGAAATAGCGATAGGGCGTGCCTTTCGCGACATCGGCGCGCTTGGCGACGGCTTCCATCGTCGTATTGGCGAAGCCTCTTTCGAGGAGTTCGCTCAATGCGGCGGCGATGATCGCGCTGCGCGTCTGCGCGGTTTTTTCTGGGCTCGGCCCGCGCGTCCGGTCCTTTCCGGCGCGCGCGGGGGCAGGCGTCGTTGGTGAATTCATTGTTTTCGCGCTCCTTTTCGCTCTCATGTCTTGACATTAAATGACCAAATAGTCATTTATGCTATCGGCAACCGCCGGAGGCTGCCTCCGCAGCGCGGCGCGAAGCCCGCGCGCCCACGGGGCTCCAATGAGACTCTTTGTCGCTCAACACTGGCTGTGTTCAATCAAAACCTTCGCCGCCGCCATGTTGGCGCTGTCGATCGGCTTTTGGCTCGATCTGCCGAAGCCCTATTGGGCGCTGGCGACGGTCTATATCGCCTCCCAGCCGCTCTCCGGCGCGACCCGCTCGAAGGCGGTGTTTCGCGCCATTGGAACGCTTGTTGGGTCGGCGGCCGCGGTCGTTTTGGTTCCCAATCTCGTCAATGCTCCGCCTTTGCTTGTCGCGGCGATATCGCTTTGGTCCGGTCTGTGTCTTTATCTGTCGCTGCTCGACCGCACCCCGCGCAGTTACGTTTTCATGCTCGCGGGATACACGACCGCGATCGTCGGATTTCCGGCGGTCGGCGCGCCGGACACGATTTTCGATCTCGCGCTCGCGCGAACGGAGGAAATCCTCGTCGGCATCGCCTGCGCCGCGCTCGTTTCTAGCCTCGTGTTTCCCCGAGCCGTGGGCCCGGTCGTCGCGGAGCGCATCGAGGCTTGGTTGCGCCACGCCGAGGCGAGCAGTCGCGACGCGCTCGATATCGCAGGACGGCCAGCGGAGGCGCGCTGGCTCCGTCTCGCGGCTGATGCGACTGAAATCGAGAATATGGCCGCTCATCTCGCCTTCGACATGATGGCCGCCCCCCGCGCGGTTTCCCATATTCAGAGACTGGTTCCGCG
>PLZT01000246.1 GCA_003152255.1 Methylocystaceae bacterium
CCACAAAAAACGCAGAAGAGCCGTAGTATGTGGCAATTCGGCGAGCTTTTTATCGACCTCATCGAAAAACTCATCCG
Organism: Methylocystaceae bacterium; assembly: GCA_003152255.1. The sequence continues at coordinate 78 of PLZT01000246.1, forward strand.
TGAATTGCATGCTCATTGCCCCTGACTAAGTTCCGAATAGTAATATTTGATATAGCGACCATAGGCTGATTTAAAGCCGTCGTCAAAGCATCTATGCTCCGGACCATGACCGATTGTAGAAAAGACATGAAAGCCAGCGCAATACGTAGATATAACAAATGGAATAGGCTAAATGAGGAAAAGGAGGTGGTTTATGGTAGGATAGGGGTTATGTGGAACATAACCCTTGTGTGCCCTCGCCGGACGGGCTAAGCGTGACGTTCGGCAGTTTGCCCGTGGGGCAAACCGAACGCCAACCAAGCCAAAAAATTGAACGACGCGAAGCGGAACCCGCGCAACAAAACGGTCGGACTCCGAGTCCGACTGTCCAGGCAAGAGCACGCGGATTTTAAGAGTTTTTGCGAACAGAACGATTTGACCGCGAGCGAGGCCACGCGTCGGCTGATCCGCGAAGCCGCGCGGTTGGGGCCGACATTTTCCGGAGCCGCCCGCGCGGAAATCGTCTTGTTGACCCGGCAGCTTCGCGCCGTTGGCGTCAATCTCAATCAGGCGGTTCACCACATGAACGCCGGCAACATCGTGCAGGGCGAGGACATGAAGGCGTGGCTGATCAGCGCCAACGATGTCATCGTCGAGCTCGACGAGCAGTATAAATCGCTGTGTCGCCGCGCCCATCAACGGGCCAAGGAAGCCGTTTGCGCAGGCGCAAGTTGAGCGCCTTTGACCCCCTGGATATGGGGCGTCGCCTTGTCGCCATGCGGCGGAGGCGGTTTTCGCGCGACGAGGACGAACAAAACGCGCTGTTCGCCGCCCGAGCCTCGCAGGATTATTGGAATGCGGCGCGCTCTAACGCCGATGCGCCGACTCCGGCGGAGACTTCGGATACGTCTCGCGCGCCGCTTCCGTTCGTCGGACCAGGCGCCCCCGCCCCCGCCGAGCGATCCAGCCTCGCCGAAGAAGAATGGAATTTTTCACGCCCAGGAAACGCGAGTGGCGGCGCGGGCAAGGCGGCGCCTGGCGCGAGCGCGGCCCCTGCCCGCTCGAAAAGCGCGGCGTCGTCGTCGTCCGGCGGCGCGGCGGTTTTGCGTTCGCCCGGCGCGGTGAAGGCGGGTCTCGCCACCGGATCGCAAGCCGCCGTGGTGAAACTGGCGAGCTATGGCGCCGGAAGCGTCCGCGCGGGCGCGCTGATGAATTATCAGAGCCATAAAGGCGAACTGGCGCTTGAGCGGGAAGATGGAACCCTGATCTTCGGAAAACAGGCCGTCGGCGATCTCGCGGCGCAATGGCGCGACGAGGCGGATGGGCGGGAGCCGTCCAACGACGTGCTGTCTTTCTTCCTCACGCTCCCCGAAGTGGCGACCCCGGAGCATGTTCGGGAAGCGCTTGGGGACGCGCTAAAGGGTCATGCCTTCGCATGGCGAATGGAGGAGACCCAGGTTCATGTGGTGATCGTCGCCGCGAGCGCCGAGCGCGGCGACAGCGGCAAGCTGGAGCGGATTTACCCCAACGAGAAATCGCTCGCCCGCCTTCACGACAGGATCGACGGCGCCCTGAATGTCGAAACAGACCGGAGCGTCCCGCGCTGGGCGCATGGCGTCGAAGGGGCCACAACCGAACTCGCCAGTCTCACAAAAGGCGGACAAATCGCCGCCGAAACCTCCGGCGGACTCGCCGTCGACGAGGCGGCCGGACGGCTCTTCCTTCAGCGCACCCGTGTCGCCGCCGACGCCAAGGCGAAGGGGTTTAACGCGAACCTGGAACTGGCCAAATCCTGGGAGCGCGGGATGCGCTCGCAGGGACGACGCGATTTCGCGCATGTGATCCTGAGCGCAAAAGCCGGAACCGACAAAGAGGCGTTCATGGACGCCGCCCGCGCCACCCTGGCGAAGGAGTTTGAGGGTCACGAATATGTGTTCGTGATGCACACGAACCGCCGGCACATCCATGTTCACGCCGCCGTCAGATTGACCAACGCCGAGGGGAAAAAGATCGATCCTCGCATCGCGGATTTTAGCCGGTGGCGTTCGACCCTGGCCGAAGAAGCCCGCGAACGGAACATCCCGATGGAGTCCGTCAGGCGCTTCGATCAGGCCCATGCGCCCGGCTACAAGCTCAAAGACGTCAATATGGTGGAGCGGGGAATAGCGCCCGAGGCCGCGCGCCGCCGCATCGAGCGCGTCAAAAACAAGGAAATTCACCGGCCCACGCGTCCCGAAGGCCGCCACCGCGCCAATGAGGCAGCGCGCCAGTGGAGCAATCTCGCGGAACGCAAGGTTTTCGGCACCCTGCCCCCGTTGGCCGAGGGCGCGATGCGGCTTTACCGGGCCGAGCCCGTCGCCGCCGAGGGTTCTCACAAGACCATGATGTTCACCAGCGCGCGCGCGATCGCCGAGCAGATCGCGCAAAGGAACGAATGCCGTCTTGTCTTTCTCGACGTTCCGGCGTCTCGTCTCGCCGAGGTTTTACCCGCACGCAATCAGCCCGACACATTCCATGCCGTTCCTGTCGCGCTTGGCTCCTTGAGCCGGGAGTCCGACCGGATCGACAGCGCCGCGATCCTGCCGTTCCAGCGGCGGGTCGAGGCGGCGCTTGAGCCCATTTCGCGCCGGGAAAATTCTATTGAGATCACCAAAGGAGGGGCCAGATTGAGAACCGTCGAGACAATGACCACGGCGCGCGAAGACATTGTCGGCACTTTAACGAGGATTTCCGACCTGTTACCCGAGGGCGCGGAAAAAGCGGCGTTCGAAATTGAGAGGCGACGGCTCCTCGAATTGAGCCAGGAAATCATCGCTTCGCAAGCCAAACTGGAAGCCCTGCCCGTCAAACTTGAGGGCGACCGCTATGTGGAGCCCAAGGCGACGGACACAAAGAACGCGCTTATCACCCACGAGAAAAAGGTCGACGAAATCCACTACAGCCGCCACGACGCCGCGACCGGCGCGCTGCAAACGCTGGCCTTCGTCGATCAAGGCAAGCAGTTGGAGGTCAAGGATTGGAAAAATCCCGACACGGTTCTGGCGGCTCTACAGGTCGCCTCGACAAAATGGGAGACGATCACCATCAACGGGAACGACGCCTATAAGGAGACGGCGGCTCGCCTTGCCGCCGAGCACGGGTTCAAGATCACAAACCCGGAAATGCAGGATCGAATCCAACAATTGCGGGCCGAGGCAGAGTCTAAAAAATCCCTTCTTGCCGAGGGCGCGCCGGAATCCGAAAAAACCCAGGCCCGATCGGCGCCAGCAATCACGACGACGCCGGCCGAGCGGAGCCTTCACCTCGCAAACATCCGCGAACGGGTTGACCTTGAGGCCGAGCGCGAGACACCCCGAGCCGGGGCGGCAGCGAAGGCCGCCGAAGCCAGCAGAGCGAAGAGCGACGTGGCGACACCGGAGCGCGCGCCACAGGAGGCCGCGGCTGCGCGAGAGGCCGCGAGGACAGTCGACGGTGACAAGTCGACTCCGATGCAATATTCATCCAACGGGCCGATGAGCGCGCGCGTCTTGGCGATCGGCACGAGCCTATTGGCCCAAGGTCCATCCGCCGCCACCATTCTCATCAGAGCGTGTGATAATTCGTGAATATTGTCCGGCATCTGGACGGCGAGCCAACCGCCTTCGCTCAGAAACGAGACGAGATGGGGCATAAGCTCATGATGGTTCGGCACAAATTGCAACG
>PLZT01000561.1 GCA_003152255.1 Methylocystaceae bacterium
CGGCCCCGCGGGAGCCGTGACGGCGCCTACACCGTCCGGGGGCTTAATCGCTAACGGTTTCTCTATCTCGCTTGATGTTGCGCGCGGCGTTGCGCGTTGAACCTCAACAGGCGTTGCGTCCGACGTCGCGTTTAACGTCGCGCGACGTTGAGTTCGCGCGACCGACTTTCCGTCCCCCGCTTTACCCCGATGGGAACCCTGAGGCTTCAGATAATCGCGCAATGTGTTCAAAGTGAGCGACACGCCCTTCTGTTGCAGCATCGCCAAGATTTCATCCCATGCATAGCCGTCTGCTCGTAGCCTAAGGATATGCGGCCGCAGCCGTCCGACCGCCTCACGCGTTGTCGCGCCCTTCTCCTTTTTGGGTTGCGTTTCTAAATGCGCGGCGATCTCATCGATGGCCTCGTCGGTCAACATTATTTGTCTCATTGGTTGCCTGAAAGAATGTCTGAAAGAGCATATCGCTTCGCATACGAAACTGCGTATCGAATGGCATTGCGTTCCGGCAATTTATCTCATGCGCATCGCGTTGCGCGGAAATTCTCAAGACAAAAGCTAGCTTACAAGGGAACAGTGAGGGCGAACAAGAGGAAGGTGAAAATTGAAGGAAATGATGGTGTTTATGGCAGGATAGGGGTTATGTGGAACATAATCCTTGTGTGCCCTCGCCGGACGGGCTAAGCGTGGCTCTCGGCAGTTTGCCCGTGGGGCAAACCGAGCGCCAACCAAGCCAAAAATTTGAACGACGCAAAGCGGAACCCGCGCAACAAAACGGTCGGACTCCGAGTCCGACTGTCCGAGGAAGAACACGCGGATTTTCTAAAGTTTTGCGCGCGGAACGATTTGACCGCGAGCGAGGCCACGCGCCGGCTGATCCGCGAGGCCGCGCGTTTGGGGCCGACATTTTCGGGAGCCGCCCGCGCCGAAATCGTCTTGTTGACGCGGCAGCTCCGCGCCGTCGGCGTCAATCTCAATCAGGCCGTTCACCACATGAACGCCGGCAACATTGTGCAGGGCGAGGACATGAAGGCGTGGTTGATCAGCGCCAACGATGTCATCGTCGAGCTCGACGAGCAGTATAAGTCGCTGTGTCGCCGTGCCCATCAACGGGCCAAGGAAGCCGTTTGCGCAGGCGCAACGTGAGCGCGTTCGACCCCCTGGATATGGGACGCCGCCTTGTCGCCATGCGGCGAAGGCGACTGGCGCGCGACGAGGACGAACAAAATGCGCTGTTCGCCGCGCGAGCCTCGCAGGACTTTTGGAATGCGGCGCGTTTGAGCGCCGATGCGCCGACTCCGGCGGAAACTTCCAATACGCCCCGCACGCTTCCGTTCGTCGGGCCAGGCGCCCCCGCCCCTGCCGATCGATCCAGCCTCGCCGAAGAAGAATGGAATTTTTCGCGAGCGGGAAACGCGAGTGGCGGCGCGGGCAAGGCGGCGGCGGGCGCGAGCGCGGCCCCTGCCCGTCCGGAAAAACGTGCGGCGTCGCCGCCGCCGGGCGGCGGCGCTGCGGTTTTGCGTTCGCCCGGCGCGACCAAGGCGGGGCTCGCCACCGGATCGCAGGCCGCCGTGGTGAAACTGGCGAGCTATGGCGCGGGAAGCGTCCGCGCCGGCGCGCTGCTGAATTATCAAAGCCACAAGGGCGAGCTAGCGCTGGAGCGGGAAGACGGAACGCTGGTCTTTGGAAAACAGGCCATCGGCGATCTCGCGGCGCAATGGAGGGACGAGGCGGATGGGAGGGAGCCGTCCAACGACGTGCTGTCCTTCTCCCTCACGCTCGCCGATGCGGCGACTCCCGAGCATGTTCGGGAGGCCCTTGGCGACGCGCTAAAGGGTCATGCCTTCGCGTGGCGAATGGAAGAAAACCAAGTTCATGTGGTGGTCGTCGCCGCCGGCGCGGAGCGCAGCGACAGCGGCAAGCTGGAGCGGATTTACCCCAACGAGAAGTCGCTCGCGCGCCTTCACGACAGGATCGAAGGCGCCCTGAATGTCGAAACAAGCCGGAACGTCCCCCGCTGGGCGCATGGCGTCGAAGGGGCGACGACCGAACTCGCCAATCTCACGAAGGGCGGACAAATCGTCGCCGAGACCTCCGGCGGATTCGCCATCGACGAGGCGGCGGGCCGGCTCTTCCTTCAGCGCACCCGTGTCGCCGCCGACGCCAAGGCGAAGGGGCTCAATTCTAACCTGGAACTCGCAAAATCCTGGGAGCGCGGGATGCGCTCGCAGGCACGACGGGATTTCGCGCATGTCATCATGAGCGCGAAACCCGGAACCGACAAAGAGGTGTTCATGGACGCCGCCCGCGCCACCCTGGCCAAGGAGTTTTCAGGTCACGAATATGTGTTCGTGATGCACACGAACCGGCTGCACATTCACGTTCACGCCGCCGTCAGATTGACCAACGCCGAGGGGAAAAAGATCGATCCGCGCATCGCCGATTTTGGTCGGTGGCGCGCGACCTTGGCCGAGGAGGCCCGCGAACGGAACATTCCGATGGAGTCCGTCAGACGGTTCGATCAGGCCCATGCGCCCGGCTACAAGCTCAAAGACGTCAACATGGTGGAGCGGGGAATAGCGCCCGAGGCCGCGCGCCGCCGCATCGAGCGTGTTAAAAACAAGGAAATCCACCGGCCCACGCGTCCCGAAGGACGCCATCGCGCCTCCGAGGCCGCGCGCCAGTGGAGCAATCTTGGCGAGCGAAAAGTTTTTGGCGCCCTGCCCCCACTGGCCCATGGCGCGATGCGGCTTTACCGGGCCGAGCCCGTCGCCGCCACTGAGGGTTTTCACAAGACCATGATGTTCACCAGCGAGCCGGCGATCGCCGAGCAGATGGCGCAAAGGGTTGAAAGCCGTCTTGTCTTTCTCGACGTTCCGGCGTCTCGTCTTGCCGAGGTTTTACCCGCGCGCAATCAGCCCGACACATTCCATGCCGTTCCTATCGCGCTTGGTTCCTTGAGCCGGGAGTCCGACCGGATCGACAGCGCCGCGATCCTGCCGTTCCAGCGGCGGGTCGAGGCGGCGATTGAGCCCATTTCGCGCCGGGAAAATTCTATTGAAGTCACCAAAGGAGAAGCCGCTTTGAGAACCGTCGAGACAATGACCACGGCGCGCGAAGACATCGTTGGAACTTTAACGAGGATTTCCGNNCGCAAGCCAAGCTCGAAGCGCTGCCTGTCAAATTGGAGGGCGACCGCTATGTGGAGCCCAAGCCCGCCGACACTGAGAACGCGCTTATCACCCATGAGAAGAAGGGCGACGAAATCCACTACAGCCGTCACGACGCCGCGACCGGCACGCTGCAAACGCTGGCCTTCGTCGACCAAGGAAAGCAATTGGACGTGAAGGACTGGAAAAATCCCGACACGGTTCTCGCGGCTCTACAGGTCGCTTCTACAAAATGGCAGACGATCACCGTCAACGGAAACGACGCCTATAAGGAGACGGCGGCTCGCCTTGCCGCAGAGCACGGGTTCAAGATCACGAACCCGGAAATGCGGGATCGCATCCAACAGTTGCGGGCCGAGGCGGAGTCTAAAATATCCCTTCTTTCGGAGGGCGCGCCGGAAGTCGAAAAGACCCAGGCCCGATCGGCGCCGGCAATCACGACGACGCCGCCCGAGCGGAGCCTGCACCTCGCAAACATCCGCGAACGGGTTGACCTTGAGTCCGAGCGCGAGGCACCCCGAGCCGGGGCGGCGGCGAAGGCCCATGAAACCAGCAAGGCGGAGAGCAGCGCGGCGACCCCAGAGCGCGCGGCACGGGAGGCTGCGGCTGCGCGAGAGGCCGCGAGGACTGTCGACAGCGACAAGTCGACTCCTACGCAACCCAACCCCGCGCAAAGCGAAGAGATGCAGCAACTTCGCCATGCGCAACAGCGCGTCCTTACCCAAGAGCAGAGGGACCGCCAAGAGCTCGCCATTCGGAACCGCGAGGCATTTAGGGAGCAGCAATCGCGGAAGACTGAAAACGAGTCTGAAGGTCAGAGCGAGTGACCGGAGTCGACTGTGAACGATAGTTTGGCGGAGGCGAGGGAACGCGGTGAGACCGAACGTCGGTCGCAAA
>PLZT01000630.1 GCA_003152255.1 Methylocystaceae bacterium
TGTCTTTCTCGACGTTCCGGCGTCTCGTCTTGCCGAGGTTTTACCCGCGCGCAATCACCCCGACACAATCTATGCCGTTCCTGTCGCGCTTGGCTCCTTGAGCCGGGAGTCCGACCGGATCGACGGCGCCGCGATCCTGCCGTTCCAGCGACGGGTCGAGGCGGCGCTTGAGCCCATTTTGCGTCGGGAAAATTCTATTGAGAGCACCAAAGGAGAGGCCGCTTTGAGAACCGTCGACACCATGACCACAGCGCGAAAAGGCATCGCTGATACAATCGTTGAGATCGGTGCCCTTCTACCCGAGGGCGACGCAAAGCAAGCATTTGAGCTACAGAGCCGCAGGCTGCTTGACGCCACCAACGAGGCCGTCGCGGCGCAAGCCAAATTCGAAGCGCAGTCCGTCAAATTGGAAGGCGACCGCTACGTACAGCCGAAGCCGACCGAAAGCGGCAACGTGCTTATCACCCATGAGAAAAAGGGCGACGAGATACACTACAGCCGCCACGACGCCGCAACCGGCGCGTTGCAAACGCTCGCCTTCGTCGATCAAGGCAAGCAGTTGGAGGTCAAGGATTGGAAAAGCGCCGAGACGGTTCTTGCGGCTCTACAGGTCGCCTCGACAAAATGGGAGACCATCACCGTCAACGGGAACGACGCCTACAAGGAGACAGCGGCTCGCCTTGCCGCCGAACACGGGTTCAAGATCACAAACCCGGAAATGCAGGATCGTATTCAAGCGTTGCGGGCCGAGGCCGAGTCTAAAAAAGCCCATCTTGCCGAGGGCAAGCCAGACCTGAGCAAAATCGAAGCCCGCACGGCGGCGGCGCCCACCACGACGCCGGCCGAGCGGAGCGTTCGACTTGAAAGCATCCGCGAACGTGTCCACGAAGAGGCCGAGCGCGAGACCCGCCAGGCCAGAGCGGCGGCGCGGGCTCACGAAACGAATATCGCCGATGGCGATGCAACTCCCCCCTATCGCACGCCCGAGGAAGCCAGGGTGGCCCGCGACGCCGAGCGGACAGTCGATAGCGACAAGTCGCGGCCTATCCAATCCGACCCGTCGCAAAGCGAAGAAGTGCAGGCGCTTCGCCATGCGCAACAGCGTGTCCTCTCGCAAGAGGAACAGGAGCAGCACAAGCGCGACATTCAGAACCGCGATGAATTTAAGCGGAAACAATCACAGAAGCCCCAGGAGGAGTCCGAAGGCGAAAGTCAGTAACGAACCCGCCCATGAACCATAGCTCGAAGTGGACTTATTGCGAGTGAATACGCCATTGGTTTGCGCGGAGCGGTCGAGCACAGGTGCAAGCCATTCGATGCCGTGTGTCATTGCGCGCCGAACAATGACCACACGTCGTGAGGTTGCGGTAAGTCTTTGCACATAAGGGGAACAACTAATTTTGAGGGGATCAAGCTTCGCGCGAACGGCGCCCCCTCCGACAAAACTGATATCCTTTCCAAGTCAATAGCATATGTCGCTTTCGAGCGGGGCATCCTTCGACGCGTTTTCACACCCTGGCGACAGTGGTGCCGTCGCTGAGCGGCTCAGCGTTCTTGGCGACGCCGCAACTCGGATAAGCGCGGGTCGGCGCTCGTCTCGGGCGCTGTCGCGAGATAGTCGAGGACGTCTTCGATCTTGTACGGCCAGAATAGCGGATCTTCCGCCAGCACCGCCCACAACAGATCTAGCGTTGTGCGTGGGTATCGCCGAGTTGGATGGTTTTCCGGGCCGTTCTCCAACAAAAGATTGCGGAGCGTCGGCCCGCGGACAGGCACGAGCCGTGGAAGAATGAGTTTGACGACCGCCGGCATGAGGTCGCCGCTCGCGACCGCGAAATTGGTTAGACGCGCGGAGACGGTCGGCGTGCGCAGCGCTCGCTGCTTCGGCCAGACATCGTTGAAGAACGGGATGATGCGCTCGCGCCAGCGACCCTCGGGGTCTGATGACCAGTGCTCGAGATGCCAGATGATCTGCCCGCGCAGCTCATCATCGCTGCCGATAAGCACCTCGCGGAGCTCAACATCACTGATCAGCCGGTCGGGCTCAGCGGCATCGGCGGCAGCGCCCCATTCCGCCAGCAAGATGCCAGCAATGACGTTGCTATGGTGTCGGCGCGCTCGCGGTTGGCGCGTCCGTGTAAGAAGTCCGGGCTTCAATCGAGCGAAAAGCTCTGGCCCCGGCACCTTTGCAGCCCAGAGCGCGCCGTCCCAAAAAGCGTCGCCATCACTCCCCTTATTGTCGGCTACAGGAAGGAGCTGGCGCTCGGTCCAGATGGGATCGATCGCAAATAGCCAGGGCAGCTGATAGCTAATTAATACGAGTGCTTGCCGGCGCAGATCGCCCGGCAGTTCGAGCAGCTGATCGAGCCGCGCAATCCAGTGCGCCGGATAGCTCCCGCCGGGGGGAAGACCGTTCTTGGCCGGATCGTTCATGAGAAGATTTACGAGCTTGCCGACGGGCGCGTTCAATGCATCATCGGCCCAGCTATTATCCGGTCGATGCCTGCGCTCCTCGTCGCCAAGGGCCAGAACCTCTATAAGCCGGTTCCATAGCGCGGGCAGGACCGTCGCGGCGTCAGCATAGAGCCGGGCCGCGATGCGCTCCATCCACTCTGATACAGGATAGGCAATCTCACGTAGCGTCTTTAGCGGGAGCCGCTCAAGGCGCGCCGCGATGACGCTGATCATCCGAACAGAATCGGTCGGTCTGCCATCGGCATGTAGAAAGTCCGACCATGCCCAACGTGGTGCCTCGCCGACTCTTGCAGCGTGGGTCAGCGCCGCCAGCGCGCGCGCCGGCCGGATAACAGCAAGCCCCCGAAACGGCTCACGCTGAACCCGGTCATGAAAACCAACGCCCTCGGCTTCTCGAGCCTGTATCAGAATCTCCGCGATCGGAGTTTCGAGAATCGCATCCGGCCGCGTGTCGGTTGGGATGCTATAGACTACCGGGGCGTGGGAGTCGGCTATTTCGTCGCCGGCTCGCTCCGTCCATTCGGGTGCCAGAGAGCGAAGCGCATCCATCTCGGCGCCTGCATCAAAGCCGAACGCGACGCCGGCTCTTAAAAGCCAATGCAGACGGCTCAACTTGTCATATGCCTCAGCGCGTTCGCGACCACCGCGGACGTCCTCGCGCCAAGGATAACAGCCAGTTCGTAGTCGATGTTCAACTGCTGCCCGCGCTTCGTCTGACAGCTCAGGCCAGCGGTCTCTCAGGGCATAAAGAAGGTCGCGCTCGTGCAATGATCCCCAGAACACGGTGTCGGGAAGGCTAAGGAATATCTCCGCAGCTTCGGCCGCCGAGAGCAGGTTGGTGCTAGAAGCCCAGATTCGCAGCCTCGCGAAGATATGCTCATCGTCGGTCGGCCAGGACGCGACCTCAGTGCGTGCCGCGGCAACATTGAGTGTCGCGAGCCGGCCCATTAGTTTCTGGAACGATATGATCAGGCCTGTCGGGCCAAAGCCGTCTTCCGAAAGTTCCGAGCCATTGTCATCGGCGCGACTGGTCTGGAGATGCAAACTACTTTCGCCGGTGATTTCCAGTTCGAGCGCGATCGCGAGTTCGAGATTCTCGCGGAACTGAGTGACCGCGTACCGAAGCTGATCATCGGGGATCGCCAGTGCTTCGTGTGGCCGTGGATAGGCGACGTTAGCGCGGACGACATTATCGGGCGCGGTCCCGTTCCAGTGCAGCGGATGACTAACGCCGAAGCTTTCATCGACCTCGATGCGCGGCCGATAGAGGCCGACGAGTTCGCGAACGAGGCTGGGCGTCCACCCTTCGAGGTGCGTCCGAGCTTCGATCTCGTATCGACGATTATCGGGGTCGTCGCGGATGTCGTCCCAAGCCGCGAGCAATATGCGCCAGCCACGCCGGATGGGTTCAGAGAAACGCTTCGAGTCCTGCAAAAGCGCAGATAGGATATGGCGTTTGATACTTGGATGCAGATTGGTCTGCTGCGCCGCCCACCAGAGAGCGATCGGTTGATGCGCGACCCGCTGAAGCCAAATTGCGATGCTCGCGAGGCGTGGTGGCAGAGCAGCGGAGAGATCGGCCGCCTGGCCGCGTAGCGCGCCTGCGGCAAGTTCACGTATCTCCTCGCAATCGAGACGGGTCGGTTTAAAGACGTCCCAAGCATTGTCAGGGATCTTACGCTTGTTGAAGCAGTTTTCCGGGTCCGCTGGCTCTGGGAAGATGTCGACGTCGAGGCCGAGCGATTCGAAGGGGTCGAAGTAAGTACTGCCCTCCTCATAAGGAGCGATCGGGCCGGGATTGGCATAGCGCTGGCTCGGATCGAAAACCAGCAGCCAGTTTGCGTCGATCGGCTCGCCGGCTAGGGCGATTCGACGCGCGCCTTCACTGGTGGAGATCACGTGCGCGATCTGGCCGCGAACATGAGGATCAAGCTTGGCGAGTCCAGCCGCCGCCTTGGCGAACAGGCGCGAATACCAGCCATCGATGTCGCGGGCGCGCTCGGACCAGGCACGAAGCGTATCCCAGAGAGGCGCATATCCGTTGCTGATGTCGAAGGCGATCGCCTGAACGCCGCGTTGCTCCCAAAGCGCGGCCTCTGCACCGCTCTCCCCTTCTTGGAACGCGAACAATCGCCCCTTGTTGCCGGCCTGCAAATTGAGGGCTTCGAGCAGATACTGCACAGGCGGGTCGTCGGCGCTATAGCCGACGAAAACAATCTGGAAACGCGCCAGCAGCGTTTGGATGAAGCGTGTGGCCCAGCCGTCTGACAAATAGGCGCGGCCGAAATCGGCGCTTGAAACGACAAATTCGTCGTCATGGGGGCGCTGATACTGGCTGTCGACACGACCATGTAGATGGATGATACCGCGGAAATCTCGATCGTTCCTGGGGTCCGGCAAGTGTGGCGGTCCTGAGCATGGGAGATTCGGATCACATTCTTCAAAGAGCAGGTCAAAATTCGTAGTGACCAGCCGGGTAACACCGGCGCGCGACGTCGCTAGGTCGAGGACAATGCGGTGGGCACTGAGAGCATAGTTTGGCGCAGGTCTGATCGCCTCCGCAATCGCCGCCCGGACATCGGCCACCTCGAATTCGCGCTCAAGCAAGCCGAACACGCGATCGGTCGCGAGTAGTCCGCCGACGCCGGCCATTCGGCCCATCTCGAGCGCCTTGGCGAGCAATTTGCGGGCGGGGCTGTCGAGCGCCGAGCCGAGGATGTCGATGACTTTGCGACTCAACATCTCGAAATTTGGGAGATGGGCTTCGGCCTGCGAAACACCTGCCCCGCAGAAGAAGATCACGTCGCCGGCGTCGCGGGCAACGAGCAGGTCGTCGGGAATCGAAGGGCCATCGGCTATGAAGCGCATGTCAGTAGTTAAAGGCCAGCGACCCTATTCGTCTATACGTTCTCGCCAATTTCCATCGCTGAACTGTCGAACACAAAGGACCGCTCGGAGGTCAGATTCGCCCGGCTTGGCGTTGGTTTCGGCGGGGCAGCTTGTCCTTTAACTCCGGAAATTGGCGGGCCTCCCGGCCAATGACGCAAAGCGCCAGGTCCGGTCATTGCCGGACAGGATGACGAGCGTACGAAGTCGGCGGAAAGCCGCCCTCGGATTTCGGCGAGTCTACCGGCGAGAGAACTACCTTTGAGAGTTCGCCGGATTACAAGCCCGTTGCCCGCCGCAGCGCATCGTTGATTCGCTCCTGCCAACCCGGCCCATCCTCTTGAAAATGTGCAATCAGATCGCTGTCGAGCTTGATCGACACCAATTCTTTAGAAACCGGAACGCCACCTTTTCTTTGCGCGCGGACGGGCTCAGCCGCTGGTGGCGTCGCTGGTTTGAACACAGCTTCGGCTACGGACAAGGCGTCGGTCGGTCGATACCGGTTCGGTGGTCTCGTCATGCGAATTTTTCCATTCAGCTTCTAACCGATACTGCTTAGCCACGCCCCTGAAATCAACGGGAGTCGAAGGCAAAGGTGACAATAGATTATACCGGAACGTGTGT
>PLZT01000626.1 GCA_003152255.1 Methylocystaceae bacterium
GCGCGACAATCGGTTTGTCGATGTTCTGATGGTGCGCTTCGCCAAATGTCCGGTGACGCGAAACCATCGATTTTGGGGCGGCGATTCTTATAGTCCGTAATGAGGTATGACCCGTGGCCAAGAGCTTAAAAACCTACATTTTTCGGTCCTTGAAGTTTGGGTCGGTCGCCTCGCGGGAAGCGAGCATCGCCCGTCATGTTCCCTATGTGCGTCATGTCGGGGAAGACATGATAAAGACCAAGGAGGGCCACTTCCTGATGGTGCTCAAGATCGAAGGTTTTTGTTTTCAGACCGCCGATCAGGAAGAAATCGACATGCGGTTGTCGAGCCGCAATACGATCATTCGCGCGATGAACGATAGCCGCCACGCCGTTTACAGCCACATCATCCGGCGCGAAGTGAAGCCGGAAATTGGCGGCGACTTCGATAATTTTTTCTGCGCCGAGCTCGATCGCAGATACAGCGCCGGGATGCGCAAAAAGCGCATGTTCGTGAACGATCTCTATGTGACGATCATGCGGCGCGGCTTTCAGGGGCATGTCGGGGCGGCCGAGGCCGCGACCTCGTTCTTTCGCAAATCGTTTGGAGTCAATTCGCGGGAGATAGAGCTTGAAGCGCAACGCGAGCTGCGCGACCTCGTTGCGAATTTCGAGAAGGAGATGGGCTCCTACGGGTCGCGCGTGCTGACCTGCAAGATGCGCAACGGCGTCGTGTGTACGGAGCTGGGCGAGTTTTTCGCGACGTTGATCAACGGCGGTGTTCCCCTCAATGTCGCTTTGCCGCGAATGGCGCTCGACCAATATCTCGGCATGAAACGAATCACTTTTGGAAAGAAAGCGCTCGAGGCGCGGGGCGCCGCGAACGATGATGTCCGCTTTGGCGCGATGCTATCGATCCGCGAATATCCGCCCTACACCGGCGCCGGGATGCTCGATGGTCTGCTGCGCATTCCCGGCGAACTGATCGTCAGTCAATCCTTCGCGCTCGAAGACCGCGCGCCCGTGATGACGCGGATCGCCAAGATAGAACGGCAAATCTCGGCGTCGGACGAGGCGGGGACGGAAGTCGAGGAAGCCATCAACACCGCGCGCAACGAGCTTGTCACGGGCGCGACGGTGCTTGGTTATCATCACTTGACCGTTCAATGCCTTGGACGGTCGGTCAGGGAAATGGAAAAATGCGTGCAGGGCGCGACGCAAGAGCTGCGAAACCTCGGCATGATCGTCGTCCGCGAGGACACCAATTCCGAGCCGGCGTTTTGGGCACAGCTTCCGGGCAATTTCTCCTATATCGCGGGGCGCGTTGATCTCCTCGCGCAATTTCGTGGGGTTCGCCTCGCTGCATAATTTCGCGGTCGGGAAGGCCGCCGGCAACCGCTGGGGGCCGGCGGTGTCGATTTTGGAAACGACCAGCCAAACGCCGTATTTTTTCAATTTCCATCGTCGCCAGGTTGGCAATTTCACGGTGACCGGCCCGACCGGATCGGGCAAAACCGTTGGCCTCGGATTCCTGCTCTGTCAGGCGATGCGGATGAGCCCGCGTCCTCGCGTCGCCTTTTTCGACAAGGATCGCGGCGCCGACCCGCTCATTCGTGCATTGGGCGGGAGCTACGAAGCGCTTCTGCCAGGCGTGCCGACGGGATTCAACCCGCTGCAACTCGCGGGAACGCCCGATGACGTGGCGTTTCTTGAACATTTGCTCAAGTTCATGGTTCGGCCTCGCGACGGCGGCGACCTCGGCGCGCAGCAAATCAAGATCGTCGAGAGCGCCGTCCGGCAAATCTTCTCCGTTCCGATCGCGGAACGGCGGTTCGGCGATGTCGCGCAATTGCTGCGCGGCGCGGAAAAGAGCGGCCAGGAAGATTTGGCCTCTCGTTTCGAGGTGTGGACCAAATCGAGGGGCTGGTTGTTCAACAACGAGGTCGACACCTGGTCGGCGACGAACGGAATTTTCGGCTTCGACATGACGAAGATTCTGGACGACGACGACATTCGCACCGCCGCCCTCGGCTACATCTTCCATCGCATCGAGCAAATGATGGATGGCACGCCGATGATGCTGTTTATCGACGAAGGCTGGAAAATTCTCAACGACGACAAATTCGCGGGCTTTCTCAACGACAAACTCAAGACGATCAGAAAGCTCAATGGCGTGGTCGGTTTCGGCACGCAATCGGCCAAAGATATCGTGAGCTCGGCGATGGGCCATACCTTGCTCGAACAGACGCCGACCAACATCTTTTTCCCAAACCCCAAGGCCGACGATAAAAGCTACCTTGAAGGCTTCAAGCTTTCCTATCGAGAATTGGATTGGGTGCGAAACACCCACCCCGACTCGCGCCAGTTTCTCGTAAAGCACGACCAGGACTCGGTGATCGCCCGTCTCGATCTCGGTCACATGCTCGATATTGTGAAAGTGCTGTCCGGCAATGTCGATTCCGTCCAGGAGTGCGAAGACATTCGCGGGCAAGTCGGCGACGACCCCAAGGATTGGCTGCCCCTGTTCTGCGGTTGGCCCACTGCGCCACAGGAGCAAGCTCATGCGGCATAGGCTGGCTCTTATAGCGGTTGTTGGCGCCGCGACAGTTTGCGGCGGCGGCCCGACGGTCGCTCAAACCGCCGTAACCGATACGGCGCGCGAGGCGACGGAAACGTCGATCGCCGACTGCATGACCAAGGTGAACGCGTCCAAGCATCAAGAAGTTAGTCCTTCGCAAGGCGTCACCGGCAGCATGGTTGCGCCGGGGCAGGGAGCGACGGTGAGCGCCGCCGGTCAAACGGTGGTCAGCGGCGTCGGGACGCCCACGAGCACCGGAACAATTTCCGGCATGAATCTGAGCGCGGCGATTCCGTCTCTATCGGGAATGGTCGCGACAAGCTCGAGCGGCCAGTTGAACCTGAACGCCGTCGCTCAAGTGCTGGCGTCGCTGACCGGCGCGAACACGGCGCTGTCGTCGAACCAAACCGGCCTAAACGCGACAAGCGCGCTTATCGGGTTTCTGTCCCCGGCGCAGGGGGCATGGAACCAGAACAGCGGCGCGCGGGTCAACAATGCGAGCATCTGGAATCAATATATTCAGCTCGCGACTTTGACCGCGCAATTGTTGAACCAAAAGAATCTGAACGGGATCGCCTCGGCGAGCGCGGCGTCTGGCTTCCTGACTTACAACCCAGCGGCGGCGATTTTGACGAATGGCGCGCTGACGCCGAACACAAATGCGATCGTCACCCCCATTGCCAATGCGTCCTTCAGCTCGGTGGCGCAGCACCTGGCGGCGCTGCAAGCGGCGGCGGCGGCGGCACGACCGTAAGCAGCGCCGCCTTGATAAGTTTCTCATGGATTTTTGCAAGGAGAAAATAGTGTCGAAAAAATACTTCGTAGTCGCTATAGCCGCGTCGCTGGTATTGCAAAACGCCGCGCTGGCGCAAGTTCCGGTGATCGACGCGGCGACATTGACGCAAGCCACGACAACGGCCAGCAACACGGCCGCGATCATGGCGTCGAACCAGCAGATTTTGACGACCGTGCAAAAAACCCTGACGGCCGTGACAGGCAATCGCTCGACCAGCGGGCTGTCGTCCATCGCGTCAGGCGGCTTTTCAATGTCGAGCATTCCCAGCCTGAGTTCGCTGCTCGGCGGCGGCACGCTGTCGATGGGTGGTCTTGGCTCATTTGGATCAATGGCGTCGACGATCATCAACGGCCTCAACCTCGTGAAAAGTCTGACTGGCTCCGCGACCGCATCAACCAACGCGACGGATGTTGCTTACGTTGGCGCGTTGAATACCGCGGCGGCCCTTACCGCCGCGATCGCCGGCGCGCAGTCGGCGTCGACGACGCGGAGCACCTCGTTCACGACCGCCGCCGGGACTATCGGAACCGCCGCGGACATAAAGGGCTCGATTGACACGAATTCTCAATTGCAGGTTCAAACCGGCCAGACGATCAACGAATTGATCGGCGCGGTGAATTTGACCAATTCCGCGCTGAACGCGGCGGCGCAACAAGATTTGGCGGCTCAGTCGAAGGTCGCCAACATGTTCACCTATTCGCCGACAGCGGCGGTTCTCACCACCGCTCCGACAACAATCACACCGTAGTCAAGAAGGACGGCGAATGACAATAGTTCTCAAGCGAACCGCGGTAATGACCGCGCTCGCCATCGGATTCGTGTCTATCTCGGCCTGCGCGCATCAAGAGCTCATGGCGCCCTGTACGCGGGACGGCTTTTTGGGTTTCGGCGCTGCATTCGCCAGCGACTGCGGACCGCTGCTTCCGGTGAATTGACGCTTTTTGACGAAAAATCGGATGGGCGGAAATGACCGATATAGTGACCCAATTATTTTCGGCGGTCGATACGGCCGCCGCGAATTCGATTCAGACGATTTATCAAAGCCTGACCGCCGGCTTGCAACCGGTGTTGGTCGTGGCGATGACGGTTTACGTCGCCTATTGGGGTTTTGAAATGATCTTCGGCCGGGCCTCGCTGTCGGCGGGCGCGTTCGTGTGGAAGATCCTAAAGATGGCCCTGATTTGGTCGCTGGCGCTGGGATGGAGCGATTTTTCGACCTTTGTGGCGCAAGTGTTCGTGCATGGCGGCGACGGGATAGCGACGGCGGTTTGCACGGGCGCGGGGGGAACAAATTGCTCCTCGGCGGAGGCGAGCGTGAGTTCGTCGCTTTCGACGCTCCTCGCCAACGCGCTGGCGGCGGCGAAAGTCGTGGCGTCCTCGGGCTCGGGGTTTTCGGTTGTCGGTCTGGCGATCCTGGGGCTGGTGCTTATTCTGCTGGCCGTCGTCTTTGTCAGCGTTGGAATTACGCTGGTGCTGATCGGCAAGGTGGCGCTGTTCGTGCTCCTGGGCATGGCGCCGTTTTTCATCTCGATGGCGCTGTTCGGATTTACCTCCAGCCTGTTCACGGGCTGGATGAGAACCTGCGCGCAATACG
>PLZT01000369.1 GCA_003152255.1 Methylocystaceae bacterium
GTTCACGCCAACGCCGCCGCACAGCCATTGAAACGCGACATGCTCATCGCACAGCCGCGCAACTTGCCGCGCGCTCGCCACGCCCTCGATCGTTGCGTAAAGCCACAGCGCCAGCAGGATGCGAGGATCGGCCGGCGGATGGCCCGGACGGCCTTCAACCGCCTTGATCCCCACAAGCAACGCCGTCAGGTCGAGCCCTTCGACAAAGCGCCAAACCATGCGAACGCGATGATCGTTCGGCACGAGGTCATCGAGACAAACCGCCCGCAAAGCAACCTGACACCGCTCCGCCGTCCGCAGTCGCGCCGCCGCCGCGCTCGTCCGCTCCGGCGTGGATTGACGCGACAAATCGTCGAACAGTTCCTGGTCGTCGTTCTTCGTCATCGCCAAAGCTCGCAAGAATCAAATCCCGACGCCGTTTCTAACCCGCGAAAGTCGCCACGACTCCCAAAAATCCAGCAGGAATCGAAAGATTTTCAGACTCTCAGTCGAGGAGCACCAGCTCCACTTTTTGGACGCTTTGCTTGCTGAGATCGGGTGAGCTGGCCAAAAAGGCGCTCTATTGGTCAGGGCTGCCCGAGCCCGGCGGCTTGAGGCCAAAAGCTGGGCGATGTCGCTTGAACACATTGCGAACTTGTTTTCAATCAGAATAAGGATGCGCCGGTCACATTGGGCGATCGAGTCGCGGCTTAAGCAGGCGGTGGGATTGGAGTCTCTTCGCGGGCGTCCGCGCGCGACCCGCAAGCGGATCGTTAGCGTCGAACGCCATAAACGCTACAAAGTCACGCCCCAGGGCATTTGATACGGTGTGATGGCAGGCCATGCAGCTCGCCGGCACCGATTGATAATAGGTTTCCATGGTGGTGTTGGCGAGGTTTTGGTTCGGCTCAGTGTTGCTGTCCGGCAGCTGATAGATATCGACCGGCGTGTTTGGTTCGACGCTTGCGCCCGGAAAATATCTGCCATCATTCTGCGGTCCGCTCGGCTGGGTCACCGTCGGCCACTGGCTCACGACCAACATATAGTTAGCCCAGACTGTATTGCGGATTTCAGGGAGAGCCCAATACGCGCGGTTCATCGCCATCGTCTTGGAATTGATTGGATGCTGGCGAATAACCTGCATGGGGTCGGGATCGAGCTGCGGAGGAACGCCCGCCCCGACCGGTTGAGCCAACTGGGACTCCATAGGCGGCACGAGTTGGGACTGATTCTTGGAAGCATCGTTGTATGAATAGGGCGCACGCGCATCCCTTGCGTCAGGCTCGCGCGCGTCGCCGATTCCGATGGGCGGCACATTGTCGATGTGCTCGAAGGAACTCCAGATTCCCTGTGGCCGGTATTCTGTCTTGACGACGATATGCAGGCCCACCAGAGCGATATCGCGCTTGCTGCAGACCGTCGTTCCTGTCGCTAAGCTCCCGGCCACGTCGACGACCTCGGCATCCCTGACGACGTAATAGCGGCGGCGGACGGCGTCTGTGTCCGCCTCGGTGAGGATGCGCCAAGCGGCTTTCACCGCGATCGATCCAACATTGAACCGGCCAGGCTTTCGCGAGGTCGGCAGATGACTTCGGATATACCATTTGTGTTCGACGATGGAGTTGAACTCCGCTTCGTTGATTCTGACTTCGTAACGGGTGTAAGTGCGGTTCTGAGCGACAAGAGGGTTCGCGAACTTTCCGAGCGTGAAACTGGGCTCGTTGAAATCGGCGAATGTGTTGAACGAGTTCAACGTCTTCGTTCGACTGTCCACGTTGTGGCCACAGGGATTCTTGCCGTCATAACTGCCCCATTTTGCTGGCGGAAGCGCTTGCCCGTTCGGCCCGCGTTGGAATAGCTCGTATCGAGACTTGAAGGTCTCCCAAACTCGCGGCCCGGGATCGCCGAGCATTTTGGAACGATCAGGCTCGCCACGGTGGGCGGGGTCGGTCTGGGCTGGCCAGGCGAGCGCGATAAAAGCGCGCCAGCTAAAATTGTCGAAGGCTGGGAAGGGATCGGGCCGCGTCGCGGGAACGTCCTCGATCCGATCGGGCAATGCTTTTGGTTCAACATCATCCGCCAAAGCGCAAGCCGACATTATGATTGCGCTGACTGTTGCAAATGCAGCAGCGAGCGTTTTTAGCTTGGGCCTGAAAAATCGCGCGTGTGAAGCAAGTATCCGGTCGGGCGCGCCCTGCGGATGCAGAGCCGGTTCCTGAAGCCCTTTCATCGTTCGAGATTCTTGCATGGCATTCCCCGCGCCCGTTTCTTCAGGCGCATCATCTTTCAGGTGCGGGAAAGGGTCCGCTCGCGATCAATCGCAACGCCCACCACTCAGCGCACCGCGTCCCGTTCCTGACGCTGGGATTCCACTTCCTTTGCGTCTCAGCCTCAGGCCGCCGTGACGCAACCCCGCCAATAACTTCAGCGCCCTTCGGTAATATAGGCAATCACGTCGTCGATTTCCTTTCTGCTCCGCAGACCAGGGAAGGTCATCGCAGTCTTGGGGTTGAAACGCCGAGGGTTCGCCAGGAAGGACGGGAGGTTAGCTACGCCAACCCTGCCTGTGTAGGGAAGCGCCGCGTGGCAGGTATGGCATTTCGTGTCGAAAACAGTCTTTCCGGCTGCGGCATCTCCCGCCCACGACATGTCCGATTGGACCGAGGCCGCGACTAGCGTCGCTACAGCTAGAACGACGGTTGCTATGGCGCGCTTCTTCATTGTCAATTGACTACCGCGTTTGTCGCACAACCAACAGCGGATGAGCGGGGCGTTCCTCCCGCCCATCCGCTCCATGCATGCGATCAGTTGCCCTGAATGATTTGTCCGCGAACCTCGCCGGCGGGATTGGCTGGCGTATGAATGTTGAAATACCAGCGTCCGTCTTTGAGGTCCTTCGCCTGAGTGTCGGTAATCGTGGTCGATCCCTTGAACGGGCTTCCCAGCTTGCCCGCAGTCCCCACCTGGATTGGAGCATTCTGCTCGGAAGTCATGCCGATATAGGAAACCGGCCCGTGAAAATGCGCTCCGATCGGCGCCCCGCTCAGCCCGGAATAGGTAACCGTCCATGTTAAAGTATTAGTCTCAGTGCTCAACGTCGCATGAAGATGAGCTGTTCCGCTGCTGTTGACGGGGGGAACCTCGCCGCCGCCTCTGAGGTTCGCCTTAAAGGAGAGCGTCGCGGCGAAAGCGGCGGACCCAGCCGCCAGAACGATGAAAATAGTGAGTGCGGCAACTAATGAGCGGACTCCTAACTCTGACATCGATCGAGCCTTTCGATTGCCTAGCGCGAAAAAGCCCCTCAGACCGTATTGGGATGTTCTTCTTGAATCGGACAGCGCGCTTTTTTGCATTTTATTTCCCCCCGACTTATTTTTCACCGCACGAAATCAGACAGTAGTACGGTTCTGGCAGCATGCAAGCCACATTCGCCATAAGCTTCGCTAATTCGGGTATGAATACTCACACTTGAACGCGGCGCTTCGGCTTTTTCCCGACGGGTCCGCTCGTCCGCAGCTTGCAGCCGCAATGAAGGCTGCCTTGCACTGCTGTTTGCGTGCTAGAACCCGGGCCAGCCGTCTATCTTTATCCCGTATATTTCTGAGATTTCTAGCAAGAGCTCCAGCCTGAATGAGCGTAAGCCCTTCCTCGAATCCGCCTGCGTAGGCTTTCTTTTCGTCGGTAGAAGTGACGAGCTATTCGATCGAAAATGCATTTGTCTGGACCGAAGCTCGAACAACCCGATACAAGGCAGCGAGTTCGGTCCAATTCTCGTGCAGAGTTCGGGCGTTGCGAATTTCCAACCCCCTCCTCAAGAAAGACGCGTTCGCCTCAGAGCCCGACTCGAAATTCAAG
>PLZT01000244.1 GCA_003152255.1 Methylocystaceae bacterium
TGAACGGCTTCATGCCGGGAGGCGGCGTGTTCTCCGTGCCGACCGCTCAGGCGGCGGGCTTCGTGGACCCGTTGGCGCCCAAGCAGCCGCACTTCGCGCCCAAGATCAAATCGGTCATCTGGCTGCATATGGACGGCGCGCCCAGCACGCTCGATCTCTATGACTACAAGCCCGATCTCATCAAACTTAACGGTCAGGAAGTGCCGGAATCCTTCCTCAAGGGGATCAAGACCAGCACGCAAGGCGGCGTCGGCAAGCTATTCGAGTCGAAACGCACATGGAAGCAATATGGCGAAAGCGGCGCCTGGTTCTCGGATTGGGCGCCCAATATCGCCCAGCACGCCGACAAGCTCACCTTCATCAAGTCGAGCGTCACCGTCGGCGCCACGCACGACATTTCAATCCTGAAGCTGAACACCGGCGATGTTAACCCGGGGCGTCCGTCGCTCGGCGCCTGGATTTCCTACGCGCTTGGCTCGGCCAATCCGGACCTGCCCCCCTATGTCGTGCTCTACAGCGGCCAGCGTGAGCCGCGCGCGGGCTCGGTGAACTGGAGTTCGGGCTTCCTGCCGGCGGTCTATCAGGGCACGGCCTTCCGTCCCGGCCCGTCGCCGATTCTCAACCTCTCGCGGCCCGAGTTGATTTCGGCCGAACAGCAGCGCGACAATCTCGACCTGCTGCACAGGCTGAACGACATCGCCTCCAAGGAACGTCCCGACGACAGCGAACTCGCGGCGCGCACGCGCTCCTATGAACTTGCCTATCGCATGGAGACATCGGCGCCGGAAGCCGTCGACTTCAGCAAGGAGACCGCCGCCACCAAGGAGCTTTATGGACTGAACGACGAGGACGCGAAGGAATACGGCGAGGTGCTGCTGCGCGCCCGTCGTCTGGTCGAGCGCGGCGTTCGCTTCATTCAGGTTGTTTCGGGGCCTTTGGACAGAGCCGGGGACGACCCCGCCAATCGGAACTGGGACGCTCATTCGAAACTCGTCGCCAACCACTCCGCTCACACCAGGGCCGTGGACAAGCCGATCGGCGGGCTGCTTACCGATCTCGCGGCGCGCGGCCTGCTCGACGAAACCCTGGTCGTGTGGACGTCGGAATTCGGCCGCACGCCCTACGGACAAAGCGGCGACGGCCGCGACCACAATCCCTGGGGCTATACGCAATGGCTCGCCGGCGGCGGTCTGAAGCATGGCTTCAGCTATGGCCAGACGGATGAAATCGGCCTGAAGACGGTCGAGAATCCGGTCGACACCTATGACGTTCATGCGACCGTCCTCCAACTACTCGGACTGGATCATCTTAAGACCACCTTCCTGCACAGCGGCCGCTCCGAACGTCCCACGGTCGTTTACGGCAAGGTTGTGAAGGACATCCTCGCCTAATCGATGACGAGCGGTGTCGTCATCTCGGTGTTGATGGGCCGCGCGGCGCTCGCCGCCGCCAGCCCTTCGGCGCGGCGAGCAATGGCCGCGCCGTCCATCTCGGCGCCGATCGAAGATCTGTCTTTCGTCCCCGCGCAACTCAGCGTGACGGTCGGAACGAAGGTTATCTTCGTCAATCACGACCGCTTACCGCGTTCCGTTGCCGGCACGTTCAGCGAGAAAGGAAAAATGGAACGATGCGCATGAAGGTGGTCACTCTATTGTCGATATGCGTCATGCTGAGTTGCGGACCCGTGATCGCCGCCATCGACTTCCACGGCTATGACGACGATCTGATGCGCGATCTCGACAAGACCATTAAATATTTCGAGCCAGACATCACCGCGAAAAACGCCGACGCCGCCAGGGACGACGCCGCCGTGCTTCAGGAGGGCTTCAAATACACCGAGGCGTTTTTCGCCAAGAACGGCGCGGAGGACGCCGTGAAAATTTCAAGGGAAGGCACGCAACGCATCGCCGACGCGCTAAAATTCGTCGAGCAGAACGATTTCGAATCCGCCGCCGCCGCGGCGCGCGAGACGACGCAATTGTGCAAGTCCTGTCACGATCTCTACAAGAAAACCATCGCCCGGTGAGGCGCGCGACCACGAACAGGGAACCAACCACATGACCCGCTTGACCGCCAATGACTTCCACCCCGAGGTCTTAAAGCTCTTCGACCGCTATGTGCATGGCCTGACCGACCGTCGCGGCTTTCTCGAAGGCGCGAAGAAATTCGCCGCCGGCGGCGTCGGCGCGGGCGCGTTGCTCGAGGCGCTGAACCCGCGCTTCGCCGAGGCCGAGCAGGTCGCCAAGGACGATCCGCGCATTGTCGGAAAGTTCGTCGAATATCCATCGCCCGAGGGCTATGGAACCGTGAAGGGCTATCTGGTGGAGCCGGCGAAAGCGCAAGGCAAATTGCCGACCGTGCTTGTCGTGCATGAAAATCGCGGCCTCAATCCGCACATCGAGGACATCGCGCGGCGCCTCGCGCTCGACAATTTCATCGCCTTCGCGCCCGATGCGCTGGCGCCGCTCGGCGGCTATCCCGGCGACGAGGACAAGGCGCGCGAACTGTTCCCGAAGCTCGATCAGGCCAAGACCCGCAAGGATTTCATCCTCGCCGCGCGCGTGCTGAAGGCGTTGCCCGAAGGCAATGGCAAGGTTGGCGTCGTCGGCTTCTGCTACGGCGGCGGCGTCGCGAATTATCTGGCGACGCAACTTCCCGATCTCGCGGCGGCCGTTCCTTTTTACGGCGCGCAGCCGCCGGCCGAAGACGTCGCCAGGATCAAGGCTGCGTTGTTGATCCATTACGCCGGCAGTGACGACCGGATCAATGCGGGCTGGCCGGCCTATGAGGCGGCGCTGAAGGCCGCGGGCGTCAAATACGAGGCCTTCATCTACCCCGGCGTGCAGCACGGCTTCAACAATGACACGACGCCTCGCTTCGATGCGGCGGCGGCGAAGCTCGCCTGGAGCCGCACCATCGATTTCTTCAACGCGCGTCTGCGCGGATGAGTTTCTTCGCTCGCCTCTCGCAACAGGAACGAACCAGATGAATGCTTTTGTAAAACTCTCCGCCTCCGCGCTTGTGCTGTCGCTCGCTCTCGCGGCGCCGCTCGCGCGCGCGGCCGACAACGCGCCTGCCGCCGCCCCGAGCGCCACGCCCGCGCCCGCCGCGGCCCCAGCCGTCACGCCGGCCAACGATCCCGCCTATACCTACAAGACGCTGCGGCTCAATCGCGCGGCCGTCGACGCGGTGTTGTCAAAGCCCGAGCAGGCGCTGATCCTCGACATCCGGCGTCCCGACGAACTGACGAAGATCGGCGGCTTTCCGGTCTATCTGAGCATTCAGACCAGCGACGTGCAAAAGAGCCTTGGCTTCATACCGAAAGACCGCCTCATCATCGTCGTGTCGAACCGCGCGCATCGCGCCGGCGCCGTTGGCGATATTCTCCACGGCCTCGGCTACAATGTCGTCGGCGCGACCGGTGTGCTGGACTATCAGGATGAAGGCGGCGTGTTGACGAAGATCGCGCCGCCGCCGCCGCGCCAGGCCGCCGCCGCTCCCGGCGCCGCTGCTGCTAGCGCCGCCCCTGGCGTACAGGCGAACGCCGTCGCCGCGGCTCCGTCCGCCCAGCCCGCGGCGAAGTAAAGTCGTCACCGGGCGATCACATTCTTGTGATCGCCTCGGACGCCCATTCGAACAGCCGTCAACAGGATGCGTCGCATGAAATTTTCTCGTCTTCTCCTCGCCCTTTCCGTCGGGCTGTTCGCGACCGCCGCGCAAGCCGCGTTGAAACCCGGCGACTCCGCGCCCGATTTCACCGTGCAGGCCGCGACCGGCGGAAAAGACTTTAGTTTCTCCCTGGCGGAGCAGCTGAAGAAAGGACCCGTCGTCGTGTATTTCTATCCAAAATCCTTCACGCGCGGCTGCACCATCGAGGCGCATGAATTCGCCGAGAATTACGACAATTTCGTCGCGGCCGGCGCGTCGTTGATCGGCCTCTCCGCCGATACGATCGAGGTGCAGCGCGAATTCTCGACCAAGGAGTGTCGCGACAAGTTTCCCGTGGGCGCGGACCCATCTCTCTCGGTGATCAAAGCCTACGACGCCAAGCGGGAAAAACCCTCGCAGTCGGGCGACACGCTGGCCGACCGTATCTCTTACGTGATCGGGCCGGATGGCAAGGTGCTTTTTGCTCTCACGGATTCGAATCCGACCAAGCATGTCCAGGACACGCTCGCCTTCGTCAAGCAGTGGCGCGAACAACACCCGCGCTGAAAAGCAGCGCGGGCAAGCTGCGAAAATCCACTATTAAAGTAGACTAGATCGGAATAGAGGGATATTGAGAGCTTGGGCGTCGCCTGCTCGTTCGCGGCGGCGGATGAACAAACACAAATCGGGACAAGGAGAAAGATCGAGATGCGTCAGTCTTTAACCGGCCTTCGCGCCATCGCCGCGACAGGAGCGGCTCTCGCCCTGAGCGCGGGAATTATCCTGTCCGCCAATGCGCAGAGCGCCGCACCGGCCCCGGCCCCGGCTCCCGCTCCCGCCGCGCGGGCTGGAGGCGCCGGCCCTTCGCCGACAAAACAGGCCATCGAGACGCGCAAGGCGGCGTACACCTTGATCGGAAACTACTTCCGTCAGCTTGGCGCCGTCGCCAAGGGGACCGCGCCCTATGACGAGGCCGACGCGACGAAGCGCGCCGAGCGCATCGCCTTCCTTTCGAACCTTCCGGGCGAGGCTTTCCCCGACGTCTCCAATGTCGGCGAGCCCGACACCAAGGCAAAGGCCGACGTCTGGACCAATCGCGCCGACTTCGACAAAAGGCTGAAGGATTTTCAGGCGCACGCCGTCGCTCTGGTTCAGGTGAACGCCACCGAGAAGGGCGCGACCGACGGCTTCAAGGCCGCCGTCGTCGCCCTCGGCGAGGATTGCAAGGGTTGCCACGACACTTACAAGGTCAAGTAGCATTTCCAAGTAACTCTTCGCGCGGCGTTCCCCGCGGCACGGCTCGGGAACGCCGCGACATTCGATCCGCGATCTTCCGCTCAAGAGATTGCTTCCATGACGACGCTCGACAACAACGTTCAAACGCAGGCCCGGCAAGACGCGCAAGGCGCCGAACATCGTCTCGTCTGGGATTGGCCCGTCCGCCTGTTCCATTGGAGTCTCGTCGCGGCCTTCGTCGGCGCCTTCGTGACCAACAAGCTCGGCGTCGCCTATTTCAAATATCATGTCTGGTGCGGCTACGCCGTCATCGCATTGGTGACGTTTCGTGTTCTCTGGGGTCTCTTCGGCACCAAGCACGTGCGCTTTTGGAACTTCGTGCGAGGCCCGCGCGCGACACTGCGTTATGCGCGCGATTTCTGGCGCGGATATGCGGAGAGTCACGCGGGACATAATCCGCTCGGCGCGCTGATGGTGCTTTTGCTGCTGGGAGCGCTCGGCGCGCAGGCGGCCTTCGGCCTTTTCTCCAACGACGAGATCTTCAATGTCGGTCCGCTCGCCGGCTATGTGTCGAAACAGACGAGCCTGCTGCTGACATCGTTGCATCGCAGGACATTCTACTGGATCGCCGCCGCGGTCGCGATTCATGTCGCGGCGGTGCTTCTGCATGTCGTCGGCAAGCGCGAGAATCTGGTGCGCGCGATGATCACCGGCCGCAAAGGCGCTCACGCGGTCGCTCCCCATGACGAGATCGACTCGTCGCGCGGTTGGCTCGCGGTCGCGCTGGCCGCCGGCGTCGCGACGGCGCTGGCCCTGCTGTTGCATTTCGCGCCAAGCGCCGAAGCCGATCCGGGCGAGTTCTGAATTTTTCAAGACCTTCTCTCGATCAACCGCCGCCATCGCCATCCAGGGCGCTCGGCCGTGGGTCTGTTAATTCGCATGGGCCGTAAAACCGATCGGCGAAGGGTCGCGCAAGCAAGCAATTGATCTCGGAATCATGGGAAGCCCTGAGCGGGCTCATGATTGGACTCCGATTTTTACACCCCGCGCGCATGGTTCCATTTTATCCCGCCTCTGTTACTCTCGACATGTCTCGCGGCCCGTCCGCGCGCCCTCTGGCCGTCGCACACAGATCGGTCCGCGCCGTCATCACGCCGTTTGGCGAAAAGCCCGGCGCAGCGGGACGCGAGATCACGGACGCGAACTCGATTACTCTATCGTCTCAAAAAGAATGCCTACGCCCCGCACGTATAGACATTGAAGTGGGAGACTCGCCTTGGAAGACACGTCCTCATCCATTGCTCCGTCCTTCGACACACCGCGCCCTCCCAAGCCCAGATATTCCGTCCGCGTAGGCGTCACCGGCCATCGTCCCGACCAATTGCAACAAGACGCGACGCCCCGCGCGCGGGACGACTTGCTAAGCCTGTTCGCGGCCATCGAAACAGCGGCGGTGAGGAATTTGGAAAGCAACTCCCAATGGTATGAGCCGAGCAGGCCGGCAATTCGCCTGGTTTCCTCGCTCGCGGAAGGCGGCGATCAACTCGCCGCGGAAATCGTGGCGCGAGAATTCCGAGCGCGCGCCGACGAGGGTCAAATGCGGCCCCGCTCCGCCGATTGGTCGATCGACGCAATTTTGCCCGCGCCGAAAGTAGATTACGTCGCCGCATCCCGCTTGTCGGCGCGATCCGAGCCGGGACAGCCAGTCGATGTCGCCGGTCAGTTTCTCGCCGCTTTCGCGCTTGCCGACCGGCTCGTCGAATTACCCTTGCTGACCCACGACGGCGCGCCGGCGGATGGCGGAGACAAGCCTGGGCCGCCGCCAGGCGGCTTGCAAACTTCACAACCGTTGGGCCCGACGAAAACACTCGACTACCACCTGGCGGCGCGCTTCATGATTTGGCACATCGATGTTCTCGTCGCCGTGTGGAACCGCGAACCTGGTTCCGGTCCTGGAGGAGCCGCGGAGGTGGCGCGCCTGGCCTTTGAGTCCGGCGTGCCCGTGATTGTCGTCGACCCCGAAGGTTCAACCCCGCCGCGTCGACTTATCGAAATTGACGAGAGCGGCGCCGGCGAACTCGACGACGCCGATTGCCGGCGCGCGGGCATGTTCGAAGAAATTTTCAGCACGCTGTTCGCCGTTCCGATCGAAGCGGAATCGGAACATTCGAATGGCGGCGAAGAGCCCGACAAACTGCTCAAGGGATTCCTCGCCGAATCCTGGCCCGAGAATCGGGGTCCCGCCGCCTTCGATCTGCTCAAGACGATCGCGAGCGGTCATTGGCCAAGACATTTTTGGCGACTGCCGATTGATCCGCAAGGGCGGCGTCAAGGCGAGTGGGACAATTTCCTAAAAGAAGTCTCGCCCGGCCCCGCGCTCGATAAGGCTTTGCGGGAAAAGCTTCTTCCCCGCTTCGTCTTCGCCGACGAGTTGGCGGTCCTCTATGCGAACAAGTACCGCTCGGCTTATCTCTCCGTCTATTCTTGGGCCGCGATCGCCGTTTGGGTCGCGCTGCTCGGCTTCGCGCCGCAGACGAGCCTTGACCCTCTGTGCTTCAAGTTGATTTTGGCCGTGATCGAAATTTGCATTATCGTCTACATCAGCTTGAAGGTGCGTTTCGGCAGAGGCAAGAAGTGGCACCGGCGATGGCTCGATTACCGAGCGCTGGCGGAAACGCTGCGGCACGTGCGCTTTCTCGCCTGCGCCGGCATGTTCGGCGGCAAGCCGACCGCCGCCGAGGAACGTTCGGCATGGTGGCTCTGGTACTTGCGCGCCACGATGCGCGAGATCGGGCCGCCGGACGGACAACTCGACGCGGTCGCGATTCATGCGATCCTATGGGGCACGCGGACGGAAGAACTTCAGCCGCAGAGGGAATATCATAAAGGCGTTATCCGCGTGTTCAAGCGCATTGAACATATCATCCATAGGATGGAGCTTGGCATCGTCACGCTGACGGTCCTCGTTCTAGCTGGTTTTATCGTCGTCGTAGGATGGTATTGGTTCGATCAAGCGAGAACGACAGGAGATTATGCGTTCGTGTTCAAGCAGGGCGAGGATGGCCCGATGGCGTGGGTTTATCAGTTAAAACCCTGGGTTTCGATTATTGCCGCAGGCTTGCCGGCGGTCGGAGCGGCGCTTGGCGGGATTAAGTTCACGGGCGAATTCCGGAGCACGGCGCTTCGTTCCACCGCCATGGTCAGCGCGATCGACGACCTTGAAGAACGCTATGACGCGATGCTCCGCGGGACCAAATTCAAGGACGCGCGCCGTCTGCTGTTGAGCACCGCGAGCGTTCTAGCGGAGGACATCAACGCTTTCCGCGCGATCTTCGGACAGCGCAATCTCACGCTGCCGGCTTAACGAAAGCGCCCACCCGCCAAGCCTCCCGACGCGCCAAAGGAGCGGCCATGAAATCCGTCTGTTTCGTCCTGATGCCCTTTGGCGTGAAGCCGGACGCCTCCGGGCGCGCGATTGATTTCGACCTCGTCTATAAGAATATTTTCAAACCGGCGATCGAACATGCCGGCCTTCTCCCCATCCGCGCGGACGAAGAGCAGTCGCACGGTTTCATCCACAAATTGATGTACGAGCGCCTGCTGCTGTCCGAATATGCGGTCGCCGACCTGACTATTCTCAACGCCAATGTCTATTATGAACTCGGTGTTCGTCACGCCGCGCGGCCCGCCACGACGATCATGACCATGGCCGATCAGACCGGGCTTCCCTTCGATGTCACGGGCCTGCGCGCCTTCACCTATTCGCTCGACGCGGACGGCAAGCCCAGCGACGCGAGCGGCGCGTCCAATTTGATTGGCGAGCGGCTTAAAGGTTGTATCGCGCGCGATCTTGTCGACAGTCCGCTCTACCAACTCGTCGACGCGTTGCAGCCGCCGCCGATCGACCGCGAACGCACCGACGTTTTTCGCGAACGGGCCGCTTATTCGGCGGAAACGAAGACGCGTCTGGCGAACGCCCGCGCCGCGGGCAAGATTGACGCGATCGAGGCGGCGGAGGAATCGCTTGGCGACGCATCCGGGCTGGAGGCCGGCGTCGCCATCGATTTGCTGCTCTCCTATCGGGCCGTCGGCGGCTACCAGAAGATGCTCGATCTGGTCGCCCGGATGGACCAGACTCTGGCGCGGACGATCCTGGTGCGCGAGCAACTCGCCTTCGCGCAAAATCGCCTCGGCCAGTCGCGCGAGGCGGAGGCGACGCTGAAACAGATCATCGCCGCGCGCGGCCCGTCGAGCGAGACCAACGGTCTGCTGGGGCGCGTCTATAAGGACCGCTGGGAAAAAGCCGCGAAGGCCGGGGACGTCTTTACCGCCAGATCGCTGCTCAAGCAGGCGATCGAAACCTACCTCGAAGGCTTCGAAGCGGATTGGCGCGACGCCTATCCGGGGATCAACGCGGTGACGCTGATGGAGATCGCCGACGATCCCCGCCGACACGCGCTCATTCCCGTGGTGCGCTATGCGGCGCAGCGCCGACTCGCCCGCAAGGGGCAGGCCGATTACTGGGACTATGCGACACGTGTCGAACTCGCCATTCTCGCGACCGACGACAATGGCGCCGCCGATGCGCTTGGCGACGCCCTGACCAACGCGCGCGAGAAATGGGAGCTGGAAACGACGGCCCGCAATCTTCGCCTCATCGCGGAGGCGAGAGCTGCGAGAGGAACCGGGGCTAGCGGGGTCGATCCCGTGTTGGCGGAACTGACGAAGCGGATCGGAACTTTTGAAGGTTAGTTGGTCGTTCGAGCGAACTCCGCCTTCCTGTCCGGACATTCGCGGCGGCCCCGGTCGAGCGGCGGACGATCTCGGCTCGCCGGATAGGAAGATCGATCAGCCCGTCAAGTTCAGGCGCCGAGGAACTCCGTCAGGATCGGCTCCATGCGGCGACGAAACGCGCTAAAACAAAAATTCGCGCGCCAATGCTCGCGCCCGTTTTCGCCAAATTGACGAGCGAGGGCTTTATCCGACAGCAGTTCGATTGTTCGCCGCGCGAGTTCGCCCTCCCGCTCGAGATCGACATTATAGCCGGTGACGCCATCAAGATTGATTTCCTGGCCGGCATCCTGGGTGGAGGCGATCACCGGCAAACCACGGCGCATCGCTTCGATATACACCAACCCAAACCCTTCCTGGCGGCTGGGCATCGCAAAAACATGGGCGCGAGACCAGAGCGCGTCTATCTGGCTTTGGGGCAGAAAGCCCGTGAACTCGATATTGCTTGCCGCCGCGGACGCGGCCGCCCGAGCGCGCAATATGCCCAGGCCATCGCCGCCGCCGGCGATCAGCAATCGCGCATCGGGTATCGCGGCGATGACGCTGGGCCAGCAGTCGATCAGTTCGACATGCCCCTTATACATCTCGGACGCGTCAACCCGCGCCAGAATCAGAGCGGTCGGAGGACCGCCGAAATCGCTTGGCGCCTCGGGAAGATCGTTTTCTTCCGTGGCCAACCAACAAACCTTGGCTCTTTGCGCGGATGGCAAGAGTTCGGCCGCGCGCCGGCGGGTGAAGTCGCTGATCGACAACAACAGGCTGGCTTCCTCGATCCTTCGCCCGTAGTCGCCGCGCATTCGGGGGCTCCAAACGTCGATTCCGAGCATCCACACCGCATAGGGGCGGCGCAGCATCGGCAAGAGACAGTGAGCGCGCGCCATGCCGACGTGATTGTAAATGAAATGGGAGCGCGTGATCCCGTTCGTCCAGCAGCGGAACGCGAAATCGGCTCGGCTGCCCGCCGCCGTGCGCGACGTGAGGTTGAAATCCCTGATCGGCTCTTGGTCGCTTAGCGCGAGCAAATCCGCGTCGAGGCCGATGTCGGCGGCGAGTCGCGCCAGCAATCTTCCCACTCGGGCGGCCCCGCCGCGCTCCAGCGAGAAAGACTCCGAAGCCACGAGAAGCTTTCGTCCATCAACCGCCCGCCCGTTGCAATTCGTCATAAATAAAATTCCATTCTATCGTCCGTCCCGACGGGGAGCGGACTTTGTTCAACGCGCGGCGGGACGGTTCTCGCCCGCCCCCGAGACTGAATCATTGTCGGCGTCTAATCGCCGCCAGCGAAAGAGGGCCCGCTCGCGCAACCTTCGAGCCGAGCCGCGGAATCCGTCCGACTGGGAGGGGATTTTTGATCGATAAAACGCCGGAGCCATAGCTCCACGAGAACGATGGACAAAATGAGATAGGCTCCGTCGCGGCGCCCTTCGATCGTATCGTCAAGCACGCGCCTCACGGCGACCGGATCGAAGACGCCGCGTTCGCCAAAGCTCCGAGAACCGATGACATCCTCCACCACGCCGCGCAAGCGCCCCACGACCCACAATCGCACGGGAGCGCCAAACCCGGTCTTTTTTCGGGTCAACACGGAGCGGGGCAAGCGGGCGGCGACGGCCTGCTTGAATATCCACTTCTCCTCGGTCAAGGTTGTTTTGAGCCGCCAGGAAACCGCCCCGGCGAAATCCACCAGCCGCTGATCGATCAGCGGCACGCGCACTTCGACGCCATGCGCCATGCCGGCCTTGTCGGTGTAATTTAAATTGTGGTCGGGCAGGAAGCCGCGCATCTCGAGATCGAGCATGCGCTCGACCAGCGGACGCCCTTTCGAGCGTTCGCAGGCGGCCTCGAGCCAGTCCGTCGCGCCCTCCTCCGCCAATCTAGTCCGAACATCGGAATGAAGGCATTCGATCGCGGCGGAACGCGGGTTGAATTCGAAAGCCTTGACCAGAAAGGCTTCGTCGTCTCCGTCGAGCATATAGCCGAGTTTCGCGAGCCGCCGTCGCAGTGGCCCGGCGCCGATCATGGCGGCCGCGTCCAGCAGCGAATGAAGTACTTTTCCCGTTCCCCGAGGCGTTCGCGCGCGCAAAGCCGCCGCTTTGTGGCGTCGATAGCCCGAAAAAACGTCGTCGCCGCCCACGCCTCCGAGCAGCACCTTCACTCCGTCGGCGCGCGAGGCCTTGGCGATTTCGGCGACATATAACGCCGCCGGATCCGCTTCGGGTTCGTCGAGCATGTAGGCGAGGTCTTCGAGATCCTCGCCGGTTGGAGGCGAGACGATGACGGGCGTGAGGGGAACGCTCAGTCGCCGCGCCACCTCGCGAGCATGGGCGAGGTCGTCGTCGAATCCCTCTCCAGCCATGTCCTCGCCGTCGAAACCGACGCAATAGGTTTGCCGCGGCGCATGGCCCGTCGCGACCATCGACGCCACCACGGCGCTGGAGTCGACGCCTCCGGAGAGGAAGGCGCCGATTGGCACATCGCTGAGGCATTGATCGCCGACAACTTCGTCGACGAGTTCGCCGAGTCGGGAAATGGTTTCGCGCGTGCTCGCGGGGGTAGTCGTCGCGACCGGGCTCTTGGCCTGTTCATGCCACTGAGTGATCAGAAAGCCGGCGCGGTCCGCCTTAAAAAAATGCCCCGGAGGAAGCTTGCGCACGTCACGCAGCAATGTGCGTTCGCCGGGGCTCCAAAGATAGGTGAGATAATCGCTGAGCGCCTTGAAATCCAGACCGGCGCCGACGCCAGGAACAGAGATCAACGCTTTCAACTCCGAGGCGAAGGCCACGC
>PLZT01000732.1 GCA_003152255.1 Methylocystaceae bacterium
GCACTTCATGTTTGAGCCGGCCGAGTCATAAGAAAACAGGCGCGGAGATCTCGCCACGTTCCCACCTCTCCCCGCTCGCGGGGAGAGGGCAGGGTGAGGGGCTTGGGGTATTTGCCCCGGATGTCCAGTACGGCAGCCAATCGCGCGGGGCGCATCGGCATTGTTGACGATAGCCCCGGCCCCTCACCCCAACCCTCTCCCCGTAAAAACGGGGATTGGGAGCCGCGTGCTCTCGCTTCGCTTGTTTCGTGACGAGCCCGTGATCGCGGCCGAGCTTTTAGCGCTCCTCGGGCGGCGCCGCCGCCGCGCTGACTTTGCGGCGCGCGGCGGGGGCGTTGGGCGAAGCGGCGATGTCGCGCCATGTGTTGGATTGCGAAATCATCTGGCGGATCGAGGCGACATTGGCGGCGGCCTCGATCGGCGAGAGATCGCGGCGCGACCATTCCTCCGCTTGCGGGAATTTGCCCTCCAGCGCCAGCACCAGCGAGAGGTTCTGGCGCACGCGCATATCCGCGCCGGGCTGGTTAGCTGCGAGCAGGAGCGTCTCCTCGGCGCGCGGCAACTGCCGCGACAGAGCGAAGGAGAGGCCCATGTTCGACAGGACGGTCGGATCGTTGGGACGGATTTTCAGCGCTTCGCGATAATATCCGCGCGCGGCTTCGTGGTCGCCGAGTTCGTCGGCGATGGTTCCCTGCGTCGAGACCACCGACCAGTTCGGCCGCTCGGGCGTATGGGCGCGCGACAGAATGTCGGCGGCTTCGGTGAGCCGTCCCGCGTCGGCCAGCGCCTTGCCATAGGCGCCGAGAACTTCCATGTCCGTCGGGTTCTGAATCGCCGTGTTTTGCAGCACGGCGACGGCTTGCGTATTTTGGTCGAGACCATGCAGCGCGCGGGCGTAGGTCATCGCGACGACCTTGTCCTTGGGGTTCGCGTCGTAGCGCCTTCCCCATTCGTCGGCGAATCGGCGCAGCGCGCCTTCTTCGGTCGGTATTTTGGCCGGCGCCTGGGGCTTGCCGATCGATCCCGTGACGTCGCTCATCCCCTTGGAGCAACCGGAAAGGCCGATAAGAATCATGAGCGCCGCGGCGCAGGCGGCGCGGCTGTTGCGCTTCGCGCCGGCATGCGCGAAGGGAAGAGAAGCATCGAGGCGGGGCGCGGCCTTGTTCACGGCGGTTCTTCTCGTTTTTAATGTGGACTGCTAAGTCGAGCAATAAAGCGTTAACCCTAACGGCGACTTAACAAGGGGCGGCGTTCGTCCCAATTCGAGGCGCCGGCGACGAAATCGCGAGGAGGCGAAATGGCTGTCGATATCGGTCTGGAGGAAGGGACGCGCGAGGCGATCCCGATTGATTTCGTCAACGCGGGGGACTGGGAAGGTTACGCCGCGCGATCGCCCGAGCGCACGCGCGTCTTCGCGCGGGCTTGCGGCTTCGAGGCCAAGCCCGGCCAATCGCTGCTCGCGCCCGGCGAAAACGGCGCGCTGGAGCGCGTGCTGTTCGGCGTCGAGGCGCACGGAGCGCGTTCGCGCGACCCGTTCCTCGCGGGCAAGCTCGCGACGCAGCTGCCGCCGGGCGTCTATCGCTTCGATCGCGCGCCCTCGGACCCGGAAGCGGCGGCGCTGGCCTTCCTTTTGTCGCGCTATCGCTTTTCCCGTTATGCCGCGCCAAAGACCGAGCGCGCGCGGCTTTGCGCGCCCGCCGGCGTCGACGCCGCCCGCCTCGCGCGGATCGTCCGCGCCGTCGCGATGGGGCGCGATCTCGTCAACACGCCGGCCAATGACATGGGGCCGGACGCGCTCTCCAGCGCCGCGCTTGAATTTGCCGAGCGTCACGGCGCGACATCGCGGGTCATCTTCGGCGGGGCGCTGCTCGCCGAGAATTTTCCGCTCATCCACGCGGTCGGGCGCGCCAGCGCGCAGGCGCCGCGTCTCGTCGATTTCGTCCATGGCCCCGAGAACGCGCTGAAGGTGACGCTGGTCGGCAAGGGCGTGTGCTTCGACACCGGCGGGCTCGACATCAAGCCTTCCAGCGGCATGCTGCCGATGAAGAAGGACATGGGCGGCGCGGCCGTCGCGCTGTCGCTGGCGTCGATGCTGCTGGAGGGCGGAGTTCGCGTGCGCCTGCGGGTGATTCTGCCGATCGTCGAAAATTCGCTGTCGGCCTCGGCCTACAGGCCCGGCGACGTATATCGCAGCCGCAAGGGGCTTTCGGTCGAGATCGGCAACACCGACGCGGAAGGACGGCTCGTGCTCGCCGACGCGCTGGCGCTAGCCTGCGAGGACGAGCCGGACCTCTTGTTCGACTTCGCGACGCTGACCGGCGCCGCCCGCGTCGCGCTCGGCCCGGAATTGCCGCCCTTCTACACCGACTGCGACGCGCTCGCGCAAGACATCGCGAGGCATGGCGAGGCGGCCGCCGATCCCGTGTGGCGGATGCCGCTGTGGGACAATTACGACAGCGGGTTGGACGGCAAGATTTCGGATGTCGTCAACGTCACCAGCAACGGCATGGCCGCCTCGATCACGGCGGCGCTGTTTCTGCGCCGCTTCGTCGCCCACCCCGAGCGCTGGGCGCATTTCGACGTCTATTGCTGGAACGCCGCGACGAAGCCCGGCCGCCCGGAAGGCGGCGACATCCAGGCCGCGCGGCTGCTCTATGATCTGATCGAGGCGCGCGTCGCCGGACGGAGCGCGTCGTGAGCGAGACTTTCGACAGGCGGCTGACCCCGGCGCGGTCCGATCTCGCCGCGAAATATCTCGAAGGGCGCGTCAAAGCGGCGCGTTTCGTCGAGGGCGTCGTCATGCAGGTCAAGGAGGGCGTCGTCGACGTGAAGCGCGAGCCGCGCCCCGACGCCGGCCTCGACACGCAGGCGCTCTACGGCGAACTCGTGACCGTCTACGACGAAGAGGAAGGCTGGGCCTGGGGACAGCTCGCGCGCGACAAATATGTCGGCTGGATCCCCGCCAATACGCTGTGGAGCAAGCTCTACGCGCCGACGCATCGCGTGAACGCGCCGCGCACCTTCGTCTATCCGCGGCCCGGCATAAAAGACCCGCCGCTGGTCGCGCTGCCGCTCGGCGCGGAACTCGCCATCGTCGATTCGCGCGATGATTTCGCGGTGACCAGCGAAGGCGGCTTCGTCTTCGCTAAACATCTCGCGCCCCTGGACGCGCCGGCGGCGGATTTCGTCGCCGTCGCCGAGACGTTGATCGGCGCGCCCTATCTTTGGGGCGGGCGCAGCTCGATGGGGATCGACTGTTCGGGCCTCGTGCAAAACGCGCTGCTGCTCGCCGGCGTCAACGCCCCGCGCGACACCGATCTGCAACAGGCCGCGCTCGGCCGGCCTCTCGCCGCGGGGGAGGCGCTGGAGCGCGGCGATCTGATATTCTGGAAGGGCCATGTCGGCGTCATGCGCGACGCGCGCTTGCTGCTGCACGCCAACGCGGCCCATATGCTGGTGACCAGCGAGCCCCTGGACGAGGTGCGCGCGCGCAACCTCAAGGCGGGCGCCGGCGACGTGACCGCGATCAAGCGGCTGGATTTAGTCGTTTCCGCCGCCTGAACTCCTCAAGCCTGGTGCTTGGGCGGCGGCTCATGCGCTTTCTCGTTCCGGAAGGCGTCAGAAGCCGCGTCCCTCCTCGCCTTGTCCGCTCGAGCCGACTGCTTATCATCGTGGGGCTTCTGCGGGTCGACTTGAGGCGCCGTGGAATCCCGACGCTTCGCTGTAGTGTCATCGGCGGCTTTTTTGGGATCATGCTTTTCGTTGGGGTGTTTTGCGGTCGCCATGATCTGGGCCCTTTTTGAATTGTTTGAGGAAAAAGTAACTAG
Organism: Methylocystaceae bacterium; assembly: GCA_003152255.1. The sequence continues at coordinate 3,828 of PLZT01000732.1, forward strand.
TCGGAGTTCCGAGGAAGGCAATAGACGCACAGGCGCATAGCGATTGACGCATGGCGGCTTCGCCAGTCGATTTCGCGGGGATCAAGCGCTGGATTTTGTCCACTAGAGCGGAATCCGATCAACCT
>PLZT01000502.1 GCA_003152255.1 Methylocystaceae bacterium
GATTCTCAATGAGTCGGGGTATATCTCACCAAAAGCGTCAACCTGACACCGCTGGACACGAGCAATCGGCACATCTCGACCGTGCTCGCCGGGATTCGACCCGCCCATGGCCGACCGCCCGTCCAAAAAGAAGCGATCTTCGCCGACGACCTGCTCGCGATGCTGGCCACGCTCGACAACGATTTAAGAGGCCTGCGCGACAAGGCGATCTTGGCGATCGGCTTCGCCGGCGGCCTGCGCCGCTCGGAAATCGTCGGGCTCGACCGCGGCCCGAACCAATCCGAGGACGGGACTGGATGGATCGAGATTTTCACTGGCGCCGAGGCATCGACCGCCAACACAAATGCCCGCGCCAAGCCGCCGAGCAAGGAAAGAGACGACGACACTCCAGATTCTGGCGCGCGAAACGAAGGCGGCCTGCTGCTGACCATCAACGGCAAGACCGGCTGGCGGCGAGGTCGAGATCGGTCGCGGCTCTCGCCCCGACACTTGCCCGGTCGTCCTGCTTGAGACCTGGATGCGGCTTGGTCGTATCGCCCATGGCCCGCTGTTCCGACCAATCGCGCGCAAAAACGGCGGCGTCTCCTCGGAGCGGCTAACCGACAAACATGTCGCCCGACTCGTGCAGAAAACCGCCCTCGCCGCCGGCATTCGCGGCGATCTATCCGAGGGTGAACGCAAACGCGCCTTCTCCGGGCACTCGCTGCGCGCCGGCCTCGCCTCCTCCGCGCAAATCGAGGAGGCACATGTGCAAAAGCACCTTGGACACGCCAGCGCCGAGATGACCCGCCGATACCAGAGGAAACGCGACCGATTCAAAGTCAATTTGACCAAGGCGGCGGGGTTGTAACGGCCGCTCACCTCCCTGGTCCTCAGTCACATGGAGGTTGTCTTTCGCCGCCCAATGAAATAACTTGTCCCCAATCAGGAACATATTTAGGGGCGATCATGACCTCCTCAGCCGCAGACCTCACCCCGCGCGAAGTCGCCGAACTCGCCGGCGTGCCCAAACGCGCCATTGAAAAAGCCATCGAGGAAAAGGTGCTGCCAGTCCATACCGGCAAAATTGCCGCCATGCGATTCGGCAAAGCAGCCGACGCACGACGCTTCCTCGGGATTGAGAGTGTCGCCTACGCGACGGTGATGCGACGTCTGACTGGTGATGTGACGCTAACAATTTCCGGCAAACGCAAACTCGTAAAGGCGCTAAGGCGCCATGAGTTGTCGAACATGAAAACCGCCCACATCGAAATTGCGCCTTCGGTCACCGCCGATGTCGGTCAACTCGCGGGCGAAGCGCTGGAGCGCACCGACCGATATCTGCGCGCGCGCGAGACCTGGATCGAAAGCGTTGACGGCATCAAGGGTGGGCTGCCAGTTATCAAGGGCACGCGCATCACCGTCCATTCGGTCGAAGCTCGCCTCGAGCATGGCGACAGCCTGGACGAGATCGCCTGCGAAAACCCTGATCTGCCGCGCGAAGCCTTCGAAGCGGCTCTCCTATTCGCCAAAGCCCATCCTCTTGCTGGACGTCCTCCCAACAACCCGCGGCAGTCGGCGGCATGATTGCATGCGATTATTCATCGACGAATGTCTGTCCCCCACTTTCGCTGTCGAACTCGCACGTCTCGGCCACGACGCCGTCCATCCGCTGCATGTCGGACGTCGCGGCCAACTCGACCATACGGTCAAAGAAAATTGCATCGCCGAAGATCGAGTCATCGTCACCGAGAACGTCGGTGACTTTAAAGCGCTGCTCGGCAGAGAGCCAATACATCCTGGACTGATCGCCCTGCCGCAAACCGGTCGAGCGCGTGGTCTTGCGTTGATCACGGCCGCCATCTCTTTCCTGGAGGCGAGCAGCGGAAATCCGATGGATGTGATCGTCAATCATTGTATCGAATTCGAGGGCGACACGCCTGTGGTTCGCCCCTTGTCGGCTTCACCCTAAAGGGGCAAGGAAAATGAAGCGATACGGAGGTGCTTTGCCAGCGGACGTGATTCATGCGCGTCCGATTGCTATGCGCTCAAAAATTGACCGAATGGACAACTGACGATGAGGAAGAAAGTCTGGATGCAGGTTGTCAAAAAGCCGCGCCCGGCGAAGCCCGCGGAAGCCGAGAAGGCGAAAATTATCGCGGCGTGCGAAGCCTTTATCCGCGATGTGCTGAAGCCTCGTTTTCTCCCGCAAATAAAACCTACGGAATTCAATTACCCGGTCGAAATTTTTGGCGACTGGCGGGCGGGACGCTATCGCTTTATGCAACGCTATCGTTCAGACTCGCCCAACCGAGTCAGTGACGAATTTGACGCGCCTTTTGCGCGCCTGGACCATATGGGCCCGAATAGTTTCGACATCTACTGGATGCGGCACAATGGGGACTGGTGGCCACTGTACGGCGGCATGACGCTCGAACAGGCGCTGCGACTGATGATCGACGACGGACATCTTCACCCCCTTTGATGCGAGCTTCGCCTTGAGCGCCCTTGGAAAAAATGGCCATGAGCGAGTATCAATAGAATCCGCGCGGCATATCACCCCGCCCTCTTGCGTTCTCGCGCGGTCTTTGCCGCCTTCCCGCGCAGCAGCGCCATCAGCACCGGCCCAAGCGAGAACTCCCCTGCCCTGGCTTTGGCGGTCAGCACGCGCAGATAGCCGCCGGCGCTTTTGATCTCATCGCCGCGTTGCAGGATCGCGGCGATGACGACCGACGTATCGTGTTCGCCCATGACCTCCAAGGCTTGCGCCCAGGCGTCCGGCGACACCCCGATGGCCCGCCGCACCGTCGCCGCCGTTGTCGCGAGATCGCGCCAATTGTCGATCCCGCCCTTGGTGGCGTAATCGAGGATATCGGGACATGCCTCCAGCACCATGCCGAGTGGATAGGTTTTGGGCGCCGAGGGTTTTGGATGATGGGGGTTCGGCGACTTGGGCGCCGATGGAGAGGGCGGGCCTTGGTCGTTAAACGGCAAGGTCTCGGCCCGGCCTTTTTGAAGGCTAGGTTCAAGATCGAAAGAGTTTGTAATTTGATTCTGTATGTGGCGCTCAGAATGGGACTCATTGCCGCTCTTTTTTTGGAGATTTACGTGATTTTCCAGCGCTTTCTGGATTTCGGCCTTTAATGCGGCAAGTTCGCTCGCCAAAGCCTCCAGATCGGCCTGCAATAGGTTGCGCACGAAGCGGCTCGATAGCGCGGCGTAGCGCAGGTGCAGGCCCTGCCAGTCGCCGGGAACCCCCTCCTCCAACCCGGCCGCGATCATCTTGACGATATCGCGGCGGAGCAGCGTGATGCGCTCGCGCAATAGCCGGATGGCCTTGTTTTCGGCGCGCACTTCCTCGGCGAGGTTTTCGATTTCTTCCGCGCGCGCCACCAGCGGCGTCAGATCGAAGCCAAAGGCGTTCTCGATCTCGCCTCCCTGCCCTCTTCGGGCATAGCGTTTGCCGTTGGGGGAATCGCGGCGAATGATGAGCCCGGCATCGACGAGGCAAGCGAGATGGCGCCGCAGCGTCGCGGGCGCCATGCCATGGGCGCGGATCGACAGTTCCCGATTGGACGGGAACACGACGATGCCGGCGCTCCCCTCCCCGTCTTCGTCGTCGGCGCGCCGATCGGCGACCGGCAGCGTCAATGCCGTTTCCTGATGAAACGACAGCAACGCGTGCAAGACTGATAGCGCTCGGTCCGTGACGCCAAGCGGCGTCTTGGCCTCGGTCAGCGCGCGAAACAGCCGCCATTTATGGACGACGGTTTCTAAATTACCTGGCTTTCCCGCGAAATCTCTCGTGCTCGCCTGGTTCGCCACCATGGCGAGCGACAGCGATCGCCGCCCAAAGGGCGTCGTTGGTTGTGTTTGCATGACCTTTGCCTCGTTCAGGCAAAAGAAATCTGCTCGCTGAAACGGCGCCAAGGTCTTGACAGTGATTCGCGGAAGTGGGAATCTTTGAGTGCCAACACAAAGAAGGGGCTTCCGGAACGGCGACGTGACGGGGGCCTTTTTCTTTTGCTTCGCTTCTCCGAATTGGTTGCGGGGTACCCTTGAAACGGACGGGTTCATTCGCCCGAACAGGAATGGTTAGGTTGGAGGTCCTCTTCCATCCTTGTATTCGTCATAGAGTGACTGCAGCTTTTGTCTGACGAAGTCGCCGAACTGCGGCGCTACGCGGTCATCGAAAGTCAGTGTTAGCTTCTTCCCGGTCCGGATGACACGCGCTGCGCGTGTTCCGTCCTCGGCGCTCCATGATTCCGGTCGGGTCCGCTCGGATTTGACGCGCAATTCGTCGTAAAGCGATTCAAATCGCTTATCCGTGCCGAGCTGAGCGAACGAGGGCATAGCGACGAACTCAAGAGCGCGCATGCGGTTCTCCCCTTCGTCAAGCAGTTCGGTCAGTTCCTGCCAGCGAACACGGCCGAATCCGGGTGCCGAGCCTATTGCCTCGACGAGGGAAGCTGGCAAGCGGGTCGCAATCGTGATGAGACGGGAGAGCGCGGCTTTATCAACATTTAGCGCGGCCATGATGGTTTCGCGTGAGAATTTGCGATCCTCCAGACGCGCCGCGAATCGCGCGCGTTCGATGAAAGTGAGGTCCGTGCGACCGCTGTTTTCCTGCCCCTGCGCAATGACGAGCTGTTCATCCGTCAGATCGCGGACCACTGCGCGGACTTTGATTCCCAGCTGTTGCGCAGCGCGCAATCGGCGATGGCCGAAGGCGACCTCGTAACGGTTCGGCTTCTGTGGCTTTGGACGAACAAGAATGGGAACAGCTTGGCCATGTTCGCGAATCATCTCACGAAACATCGCATCCTGTTCTTCGGTGGCCGCCATGCGGTCAGGCACGAAGGAGGCGTCGACAAGGCATGGGTCGAGATCGACGATGACTTGCCCCTCTATGAGCTTTTGCTCGATCTGCTCAGCCCGCTTCACCTTCTCCGAGATGCCGTCGAGGGATTGAGAGATCGCCCCGAGTGCACTGGACTGCTTAATCGGCCGATCGAGGCCAAGGAGAGGACGAACCGGTTGCGGCGGCGCGCCTCTCGGGGCCGTTTCCTGCGCGGTCGGTCCTTCCGAAGGGAGTTCGAAGCTGATCTTCCGCGCCATTGTCAGGCCCTTCCCCAAACTTGCTTCACGAGGCTTTCAATTTCTCCATTGACGAGATCCAGCGCTTCGATGGCGCGATCGTAAGTGCCACGAGTGAATTGTTGCCGTTCGACCTCATACAGGGTTTGCTTCGTTAAACCCGCGTCGGCGATCGCCGTGCTTTTCACCATTGGATGAGTCAACACACGGGATCCGAAGATCGAGCGCATAAGACCAACCATTGTCGTCTGAGGTCCATCACTCGGCTCGTAACGGGTGACGAGGTATCGCATCCAATCGTATTGCGTAGTGCCTCCGGCGTTCGCAACGACGTCGAGCAAGCTCCCCGTCATATTTAGGAACTGAGACATCGACATTACGTCGAGCATTTGCGGATGGACCGTGATCAAAACCGCTGTCGCGGCACAGAGCGCGGACAGGGTCAAAAAGCCGAGCTGCGGAGGACAATCAATCACTACGACGTCATAGGCGTCGCTGACTTGAGCAAGCGCTTCTCCGATGCGCGCGAAGAAAAGGGAATCCACGCCCCGCCGCTCCATCAAAACCTTGGGAGTTTCATGTTCGAACTCCATGAGTTCGAGCTGACCGGGAACGACGTGCAGGTTGGGAATGTATGTTGCCCGGACGATCTCAGGCATTTCCCTACGATCCTCATCATATCGGATCGCTCCGTAGATCGTTTCGTTCTCTCCGACGTCGAGCTCGGGCTGATTACCAAACAAGGTCGAGAGGCTGGCCTGCGGATCGAGGTCGATAGCCAACACGCGATATCCACGAAACGCGAGGAACTGGGCGAGATGCGCTGCGGTCGTGGTTTTTCCGCTGCCCCCTTTGAAGTTCATCACGGAAATAACTTGCAAGGACTCGCCAGTTTTCCTGTGCGGAATGTAGCGTCGCGCTCCTTTGCCGCTGCGATCGAGTTCGGTGCGAAGCGCATCAATGTCCTCGATTGAGTAAGTCCGGCGATTGTTTGGTTGGGCGGGCGGCCCCTTTCCTTCCGCGACGAGCTGCCGCAAATACCCTTCGTGGATGCCAATGAACTTGGCCGCCTCGGAAGGTGAAAATCGGCGAATGGTTTTTTGGGCCGCAGGAGGGAAATCCCGCAATTGCTGGGCTCGAAGGCGCATCGAAAGCTCTGCGGCGTCCGCATTGATAAGCGCGCGCAAATCGTTCAGGCTGTTCTCTTGGGATACGGTCGACGTCGCCATTCGCATTCTCTGCATATGCGGAAATTCGAGCTGTTCACCCAAAAATGCGCTGATTGCAGAGTAATGCCCGATTCTCTCGAAGGCGCAAGAAATTTTTAGTTAATGAACAGTTAATGACATTGCTATGTGACGCTTCCATCGGTTCGGAGCAGGCGCGGGCAGCCCGCTCAGTTGCACGCGGACAACTTAATCGCGCCACAGCAATCACCGGGACTGGATCGGGGAGAAGGTGCCCTCCACAGCCCGGCGCGCCAATCTGGCGAGTTGCACACGGACAACTTAAGCCCGCTCGCCTCTTAACTGCACCTCTTAGAGTAACCGCATGACGACCGCCGACGTTTTCCGGTCGCCGGAAAGCGGACGCTCATGACGCGCCGCGACTAGGACCGGCATCGATTTCGGTTTCATTTGGGGCTGGAATTGAAAGCAGAACCCCAAAATAAGACAAAAAAAGCTGCCTAACTCCGCTCGGTCTTACGTTGAAGCCGAGATCGACAGCCACTCCCGGAGCTTCGTCCACCTCTTGCGTCCGCCGCCGCTTCGCACCGCGGTCGCCATCGCGCGGCGCTGACCGACGATGACCACGAGACGTTTGCCCCGCGTGACAGCTGTGTAGACGAGATTGCGGACCAGCATGGTGTAATGTTGAGTGGCGAGCGTGATGACGACGGCGGGATATTCCGAACCTTGCGACTTATGGATCGTCGTCGCATAGGCGGGAACCACAGTGTCCAGTTCGCCAAAGGGATATTCAACCTCCCGCCCGTCGAACCCTGCGACGAGGAGGCCTTCAACCTCGTCGATGCGCAATACGGTTCCAAGGTCGCCGTTGAAGACATCGCGATCGTAATCGTTCTCGGTCTGCATGATCTTGTCGCCAGGCGCGAAAATCGACCCGAATTTCTCGATCTTCGCGGGAGGATTGGGATTGAGGGCTTTTTGCAGATCGACGTTGAGCGACCGCGCGCCGAGCGCGCCGCGTTGCATCGGGCAGAGAACTTGAATGTCGCGTATTGGGTCGAGGCCAAAACGGCGC
>PLZT01000705.1 GCA_003152255.1 Methylocystaceae bacterium
GCGCCGCCTTGCATCTGCCGCGACAGGAAAATCCACACGCCGAGGAAGGCGATCAACGGCAGGCCGTTGAGCAGCAGCGTCATCATCCAGCTATTGCCGTCGCTGAGCGGCTTGGCGCTGATCTGCACGTTCTTGCTTTGCAAGCGCTGCACCAACGACGGATCGTTCGGCGAGTAGGTCTGGAACGGGCGATTGTCGGAGAAATGGCCGGTGATCTCGTTACCGGCGATCGTCACGTCATGCACGCGGCCCTGGTCGATCTGGGTCAGCAATTCGCTGAAAGAGATGTCGCGAATTGGAGTGCGCTGTCCCGGCTGCTGGAAGAGCATGACGAGCGCCACGACCAGCAGGCCGATGATTGCCCAGAGGGCGAGGTTCCTGAAGTGTGCGTTCATATCGCGCCTGTGATGTGATATTCGCTCGCGGGCCCATCCCCGGGAACGTTTCATTTGGATATAACTTAGGCGCGCGAGGCTCGCTTGCCAAGGGAGCACGCCACATTGAGACGCAAAGAGGTTCCGCGGCTCCAATGTGGCGGACAGGCTTGAGTTTACGGGTCTTCCTCGTTCGCGCGCGGCTCTGTCCCGGGTTTAGCGCGGCCCCGCGAACGCGGCGGGGCCGATGTTAACGTCACTTCGCGGTTGTTGACGCGAATGGAGAGGCCGGCCAGCGTGATCCGCTTCGGCGCGCCCTCGGCGAGAGCTTGGGCGACGACTTCGGCCGCGCGTTCGAGCCGATCCAATCGCGGCGCCGGCCCGCCGCGGCGCTGGATCTCTCCTCCCAGCAAGCGCAGCGAAATCTCCGGCGGCAGGTCGCGCAGCGCCGCCGCGTCGAGCCGCGTTTCCACTTCGTCAAAGCCGAGAACCGCCGTCTTTCTCGCATTGAAGGCGCACCAGCTCAAAGCGGACTCGGCGCGCGCCGCGCGTCCGCCAAGACGCAGCAGCGCGCCTCGATCAAGCCCTTGGGCGCTTAGCGTAGCGCTCAGGGCGCGCAGTCTCGCCCTCGCGAAGCGTGTGTTTTCATTGGCGGGATCGCGCAGAAACGGATGGCCCGCTTCGTCGCAAATCGCTTCCAGCGCGGCTTTGGGGACATCCAGCAGCGGCCGCAGCAGCCTCACGCCGCCGCGCCGCGAGGCGCTCGCCATGCCCGACAGGCCGGCGACCCCGCTGCCGCGGGTCAAGCGAAACAGAATCGTTTCGGCCTGATCGTCGGCGTGATGCGCGGTCACGACGGCGCATTCTCGCGCGATCTCGCGCGCGCAGGCGCATAAAAGCGCATATCGCGCCGCGCGCGCCGTTTCTTGAATCCGCGTCGCCGGCTTCGGGCCTTCCCAGCTCAGGAGGCGGTGATCGAAGCCGAGCGCGCCGGCCCATCGTCCGACTTGCAACGCCTCGTCGCGTGAATTTTCGCGCAGCCCATGATCGACGGTGGCGACCGTGATCTTGACGCCAGCGGCGCGCCGCGGCCAGCGCGCGGCGAGCAGCATCAGCGCCACCGAGTCGGGTCCGCCGGAAACGGCGAGCAGCAGCGCGGACTCGCCGGCGAGCGGCGCCAGCGGGTCGCTGGGCGCCGTTTCGCCTAGGAGCATTGCAGCTTTTTGCTCTCGCGCAGCGCGGCGTCCCGGGTTCGCACGGGGGAGCCGGGATATTTGACGCCGATTTCGGCGAAGGAGGCGCAGGCCTGTTCGCGCGCCCCGAGCGCCGCCAGCGATTGCCCCAAGCGCAACATGGCGTCGGGCGCCTGCTTCGACTGCGGGTATTTGGTCGAGATCTCCAGATATCTTTCGGCCGCCTCGCGATGGCGCCCGCGCAGGAAAAAGCTTTCGCCGAGCCCATAGGTCGCCGCCGGCGCATATTTGGTCTTCGAGTATTTGGCGAGAAACACCGTCAGGCTCTTTTCCGCGCTCTCATATTGGCCGGAGCTCACCAGCGCCACGGCTTGATCATATTCGTCCTTGACGCTCGTTTGAGCCGGCGCGCCATCTGGCGCGGGAATCACGACGGGTTGCGGCTCTCCTTTAAGGGCCGGGGGCGTCAGATCGAGCGGCGCGCCGGCTTCTCGGACGGGCGCGCCGGCGCGCGGGGCGGGCGTGAGCGGGGCCGAGGGCACCGTCTGGCCGAGCGACCGCGGCGCGCCGGCGTTGGCGGAATCGAGAGCGTCGCCGCGGCGTTCCGCGGCTACGGGGGGCGCGGCGCGGGCGTTATCTTGACGCGCCGCGCGCAATTGCTCTTCGAGAACGCGAATGCTGTGCTGCAACTCCTCGATCGTTCCCGTCATGGTGCGCAATTGGCGCTCCAGCCGGTCGATGCGGGGCGAGAGCCCGGCGTCGCGTTCGAGCCCGGCGTCGTCGGGCTCGTCGACCGGCGGGCGATTGTACATCTGCGCGACCTCGATGCGAGGTTCGGCGGCGAAGGCGGCGTTCGCGCTGGCGAGCAGAATCGCGGCGGCGAGGCGATGAACGAAGCGGGAGATCATGGAGAGCGTCGTCTTTTTAAAGGAGTGGCGCGGCTGTTCGCGGGCGCGATACGTTCAATAACATAGTCGCGCATTCGGCCAAAGTTGGGCGGCGGAAGGAATTCGCGCCCTAAGGCGCTTAAAAAAGGCGCGATTTTCCGACGCCCGGCGCGCGACCGCGCCTGACGAGCGGAAAGAACGGGGAAATAGCCAAGGCTCTGGCCGGCGGCGGGTCGCTTCGAATTGTCGACGCTTCTGCCTTCAAATCCCCAAAAGTTTGTGTCTCGGCGGTCTATAGCTTTGGCGCGGAATTGTATAATGTGTCCTGGTGAAGCTTTGCCGCGCCGTCGGGAGCAACGCTCCCCCCGGCGCGGCAATGCTTTGAAATCGCCTGCTCGTGCAAGTTCATCGCCGGCGCGCGTTTGACATTTGAGAGCAAGTGTTAACGGAGAGAAACTGATGAAAAAACTGCTATTCGCCCTGGCCGTGGCTGGCGCGTTCGCGCCTTCGCTGTCGCAGGCGCAGGTTAAAATCGACATGACCAAGATCACCTGCGGCCAAGTGCTCGAGATGTCGCCCGACCTTCGGAGCGACTACGCCGCCTGGATGAGCGGGTGGTTCGCCCAGAAAAGCGACCGCACCTTTATCGACCTTGGCCTCTTCCACAAGAACTACGACAGCGTCATGAGCTGGTGCGAGTCGAACAAGTCCGAATCCGTGATGGCCGGACTGCAACGCGCGTTCGAGAAAAAGTGAAAGACTGGGGATCTCACATGAACCGTAAACTCTTTTTCGCCGGCGTCGTCGCCGCCATCGCCATGGCCGCTCCGGCTTCGGCGCAGGTCACCATCGACATGTCGGAAGTCACCTGCAAGCAGTTCTCCGAATTCGACGC
>PLZT01000519.1 GCA_003152255.1 Methylocystaceae bacterium
CTTTCGCGGAAAGGCGGCGCCAATGCGTGACGCGCCCGCCGATCTTCGTCTCCGTCGCCTCGCATCCGCGCTGCATCGGCTTGGAGAACGCCCGATCTATGAGTTTTTGTGCGAGATCGAGGCCGGCGCGGATTTGCGCGAGCGTCTCGAGGCTTATGCCCGCTTGCCCGTGAATTTCATTCACTCGAATGGCGGCGATAAATTTCAGGCCGCCGCTTTCGTGATCAATGGGGGCGCGCATTGACCCCCGCCGAACAATTTCGCGAGGTTATCCACAAAGAGCTTGGCGTCGCGCCCGCAGCGATCATCGGCGACGGCAAAACGCATCGTTTTTCCACCACTAAGAACGCGCGCGACAACGCCGGGGAATATAGATTCTTCGACGACAGATTCCCCGCCGGGTTCGCAAAGGATTACCGGCGCGGAATCTATTTCACGTGGTCGGCGCGCGACGATGCGACGGTCCTTAGCGAGCCCGAACGCGCGGAGCGCGCTAAAATCATCCGCGACCGCGAACAGCGACGCCAGCGCGAACAGGCCGAGGCCGCGCGCATCGCGCAACAGCGATGGCAAAAGGCCAAGGCCGCCGCTCCGGCGCATCCGTATCTCACTCGCAAAGGCGTCCAAGCGCACGGCGCGCGGCAAGAGGGCGACGCGCTGCTGGTTGCGGTTATGGACGGCGACGAACTCATATCGGTTCAAAGCATCGCCCCCGACGGCGGCAAGCTCTTTCAGCTCGGCTCCCGCAAGAAGGGCGGATTTTTCACCATCGGCGACGCCGGCGACACGATCTATCTCGTCGAGGGATTTGCGACCGGCGCGACGATCCACGAATTGACCGGGGGCCAAACAATCGTCTGTTTCGACGCCGGAAACTTGCTCGCCGTCGCGCCAAAAATCCGCGCCAATTACCCGGAGGCTCACATCGTGATTTGCGGGGATGATGACTTTGCGAATGACAAAAATCTGGGCGTCGCCAAGGCGACCGAGGCCGCGAAAATCATCAACGGCTATCTGGCGATCCCGCGCTTCGACCGCGACAAGGGCGAGACCGGAACTGACTTTAACGACCTTCACGCCTTGCACGGCAGCCGCGCCGTTCATGATGCGCTCGACGCCGCGCTGGACGCTGGAGCGCTCAAGGGCGAGGCGGCGTCGATCTATGACGAGGCGCTTCCCAAAGAGCCGCCGGGCTTTTTCTATCCTGTCGGCGCGCCGCTGGCGGCCAATAATCCCGACGAGCGCACCTCCGCTATTCCTCCGCTCAAATTCATCTGCCCGAACGAATATATCGGGGAAGAAATCGCTGATCGCGCCTGGATTGTCCCGAATTGGATACCATGCGGCGTTGTTACCGGGCTTTATGGCGACGGCGGCATTGGAAAAAGCCTACTCGCGCAACAACTCCAAACCGCGTGCGCCGTTGGCGGCGAATGGGCCGGCCAGATGGTAGAGCCCGTCAAGTCTCTCGGCTTTTACTGCGAAGACGAAAGAGACGAACTGCTGCGCCGCCAAGCGCGCATCAACCGGCTTTATGATTGCGATAAATCGAGCCTCGAAAATACTCGCTTCGTCTCGCGCTTGGGCCTGGACAATATCTTAATGACCTTCGACTCGCGCGGACGCGGCGAGACGACGCAATTTCATAAGCAGGTTATCGAAGCGTCCCGTGATCTAGGCGTTCGCCTCGTGATCTTTGACACAGCATCGGACGGATTCGCCGGAAATGAAAATGACCGAGGACAAGTCAGGCAATTTATCAGCCGCGCCCTCGGAAGCGTTGCGACCGCGATAAACGGCGCTGTGGTGCTTTGCGCGCATCCGTCGCGAACCGGGCTTAATTCCGGCGAAGGCGATGGCGGTTCTACCGCGTGGTCAAACACCCTTCGCAGTCGCGCATATCTCGCCGCGCCAGAACCGGAGAACGGCGCCGCGCCGGATGCAAACGCGCGCCTCCTCTCGCGCAAAAAAGCCAATTATGCCGCGCGAAATGACGAAGTAAAATTGACCTGGAGCGATGGTGTTTTCATCGCGGATAGCCCCTCCGCGAACATCTATCGACCAGCCGCGCAAAGCGTGTTTCTGGAGCTGCTCGACGATAGGAGCGCCACAGGGCGGAGCGTCTCCCACAACGCCAAAGCTCCTAATTTTGCCCCCCGCGACTTCGCGATGCACGCTAACCGCCGAGGCTATCGCGATGGCGATTTTAGGGGCGCGATGGAGCAGCTTTTCGCCGACAAAAAAATCCGAGTGCATGAGGAAGGGCCGCCGTCTCGGCGCCGCTCATGGATCGTTCGGGAGCCGACATGAGCGCCCCTACCAGGATACTACCAGCATCTACCAGCATACCCGCTTTGACATGCTGGAAGGTGCAGTTTCGCCAGCATTTTCAATGCCGATTCCAGCATCCTACCAGGAAGCATTACCAGCACCTACCAGCTACCCGCAAACCCGTGTTTCACAGGGCTTTCCAGCATCCTTCCAGGTATGTGTGCATGACCCCCCATACCCCCCATAGGGCGTTTTACGCCCCTTTTGGGAGCGGGGCGCACGCCTTCCGATGTTTCACGGGCTTAAGCCAAGCCATTCCTTACCGAGGAGAGAACAAAATGATTGTCGCTGACGACCGGGCCGTGAAGCTACGCGGCGAACGGCTAAACGAAATCTGGTGGCAGGGCCGCCAATGGGCCGTCACGTCTCACGGTATCGAGGCGCGCGATGGGACTTACACCATCGCCAAGGATCGGCTGAGGGAAGAGCACGCGCGCGAGCATCCGTATAGCTGGATCGCGCACCTATCCGAGAAGTCGTGGATAGACCTCGACGACTTCGCGACCGCCTACTTCGTCGCCGTCGCCATGCACGGCCAGCGGCTCACTCGCAAGGAATTTGCGATGCTACAGAAGCATTTGCGGAAAGGGCGAGAGGAAGTCCACGTCAACTCGTTCTTTGATAAAGCCCGCGAAGAGCTAGGAATTGGGATTTGCATGTCGTTACCGCAACTCGACGCGGTTGGCGATAAAGCCCGCGAACTCGCCGATGCGGCCGCGCCTCCAGCCGATGACGGCATCCGATGACAACCGCCGCGCCCATGCCATCGCTCGCGCCATCTGGCGACGACAACGACCTGACGGCGCTGGCTCATCGCGTCGAGCGGCTCACCGTATCGCGCACGAATCCGGAATCGTTCTTTGTCGAGAAGAGCGAAATCGCCCATGCCCTGCGGCGGCTGGCGAGAACCCCGCACCAGCCGAGGCGCGACCGTGACATCGGGGCGCATCAAGGGAGAACACCGTTTGATGGGACGGGCGAAAGGGGGAAGGACAATGCAACCTCGATTGATAGAAGTTCTCTATGAATGGATCGAGCGACGGAATGGGGATGCGACATGGATAATCAACGTAAGTCATTGTTATTGCTAGGGTCCTTCCTCCGACCTATGGCAATCCTCGGGTCACGCACGAGCGCTCGGTATCGCGCTTTGCAAAAGATTTTTGAAGTGTGAAACCAAAAGGAAAAGTCCATGACGGAAACAATCTCAAAAAGGGAACTCGCCCGCCGTCTTGGCGTCGTGCCGAGCCGCATTAGCGCGCTGATAAAACGGGGACTTCCTGTTCTAGCGGACGGCAAAATAGACCTAGAGGCCGCGTCGAAATGGATGAAAGCGAACTGTGAAGCGAGTGTGAAATTTCGGGATAGAGGTGTGAATAAAATGCTGGAGGCCGACATCGGCCACGAACCGGCCGAAGCTGCGTCGCTCGATGATGACGCGGCTGTTCTGGATTATCCAGCCGCGCGGGCGCTGCGGGAGACTTTTTTGGCGCGAATGGCGCGGCTGGAATTTCTCGCGAAATCTGGAAAGCTCTTGCCGGCTGATGAGGTCGAGACGGTTTGGCGCAACTATCTTACGGATTGCAGAAAACGGCTGCTGTGCGTCCCGTCGCGCTGTGGCGCGCGGTTGTCGCATTTGTCGAGAGCGGAGGTGTCCGAAATCGACTTCGAAATTCACGCCGCGTTGCAAGAGCTTGCCGGGGAGTCGCCAGAATGAGCGCGAGAGCTATAAAAGCGATCGACCGCCTCGCGGCTGAATTTGCTCACGAAACGCCCGGCGACAATCCGAGCAACGAGGAGTTGCTTGCGATGGCGTTTCTCGAATTGCGCGAAGAAAATAGAATTCTGCGCCAACAGATTGGCGGTTCCGCGACGCCAAGGGTTTCGCGTGCAGCCGGCTACGTCACATTGAAAGAAGCCTCGTTCGAGGTTGGAATCTGCGCCGAATGGCTGCGACGCCTTGCTGCTCGGGCCGAAATAGACGCGGTTTTCCAAGATCGCCGCTGGCTGGTCCGGCTCGACGACGTGAAGGCAAAATATCTTCGAAAATGATTGTCGAGAGTTGGAGCGTGTGTTGTTCTCCAACTCTACTCGCGCGCGTATTGTGCAATCATGATGAAGATTAACCCCCTCGCCCTGAGTCCACTGCAGCAGCGCGTTGTGAACGAAAGACGCGCGACGGCTGCGCTCCGTGCGCCCGCGCCCGCACCAAAAAAAGCAACCCCGCCGCAAGCGCCCGCGCAAACGAAACCAGCGCCACGAACGCCAACAGCGGAGGAGCGACTGGCCGAGCGACTGGCCGATCGCAAACGCCGCGAACGCGACTTCGAGAAAATGATGGCGTTTGTTCGCGACCCGTCGAGTAGCCCCTTCGCGCATCTCGCCAATTTCGGAACGCCGGAAATCGAACCGCCGCAAGTCGTCGAACTGTTTGTGGCCGGACGCGGATCCGACGCTGCGGAATTTGAAATGCATGTCGTCGATCTGAAAGCGACGGCGCGCGCAATACTCAAGGCCGGCGAGATGGCGCGCGGCACTGGACCACAACGCCCCGAGCCGACGGGCCTCGCGGCCCAGATTCTCGAAGCCGGGCGCAAGCGCCGCAAGCCGATGGGAGATTGATCAGATGAAGGACGACACTCTTACTCGCATCGCGCAACTCGAATCCGACCTCGCCGCATTGAAGGCGCAAGTGGCGCCGCCCGTGAAGGCCGCACCGGCCATGCCGGAGCCCGAGGGCACCACTGTTTCATTCCCTGTGGCCCGCAGCGCATTCGTCATGCCGTCGCAGGAAGAATTTCGCCGTCTCCGCGATATTGTTTTCGCGAAATTCCCAAAATTGAACGTGACCGAGGGCCTAGTTTTTCGCGGCGACGCGGAGCAAAACGAGCAGGAATATTTCAANNGGCTTGTTCACGGAGGGCTGCGTCTTCGAGGTTGGCCTCAACGCCTATCGCATGGGCCGGGCGCCCCGCGACGCGTGGAAACAGGTTTTGGCGACGGGTCGCATCCTCCAGATGGTGCTACCGCCCGCCTCGCGAAATTACGCAACGCCGCCGTTTAGAGTCGTTGGTGTTGCATGACCCTCTTCTCCGCGCTCTGACCTAAGAGCAGAGTGCGAGAAGCCAGCGCCGTTTCTTACTTGGAACGGGGGAAGCGGCGCTGGTATTTTAAGTCTTCGCGCTTGTATCTCCCAAGCGTTTGAGGCCAGCGCCGCGAACGGGTTTCCTTCCCCTTCGCGGCGCGCGGGCCTCTCGATAAAGGGAATTGAACATGGCCCAGCAGGAGGTATTATCGCTCGTTGCTCAAGTTGTTGATAAGTATAGTGGCCCAATTGCGGCCATGCGCAAGTCTCTCGAAGGCTTGTCGCAACGCAACGTTGCCTCGCACAAGGCTGGTAGGCAGGCCGCGCTGGCGCATGAAAAAGCCTTCGTCGAACTGCGGAAGTCGGTCAAGGAAACCGG
>PLZT01000676.1 GCA_003152255.1 Methylocystaceae bacterium
GGCCTCGGCGCGCTCAAACGCGGGCTCGAAGCGCTGGCCGGGCCGCTCGGCGCGCAGCCGCTCGCGTCGCACATCTACGGGCTCTACACCGGCTTCGTGTACCTCACGCCGATCCTCGGCGGACTGCTCGCCGACCGTTGGCTCGGGCGCCGGATCACCGTGGCGCTCGGCGCCGCGCTGATGGTCGCCGGCCATTTTCTGATGGCGTCCGAATCGCTGTTCTTGTTCGCGCTGCTGCTGCTCATTGTCGGCAATGGCGCGTTCAAGCCGAACATCGTCACGCAGCTCGGCGGGCTATACCCGCCGCACGACACGCGCCGCGACCGCGCCTATTCGATCTTTTACGTCGGCATCAACATCGGCGCGTTTTTCTCGCCGCTCGTCGCCGGCACGCTCGGCGAGACCGTCGGCTGGCATTACGGCTTCGCCAGCGCCGGCGTCGGCATGGCGGTCGGGCTCGCGATCTACGCCTTCGGCCTGCGCAATCTGCCGCCCGAACGCCCGCGGCGCGAGACGCCGCGCCATGCGGAAGCGAGCCCGCGCCGCGCGCTGCTCGGCGTCGCCCTGCTGTTTCTGCCCGCGACGCTGTTCTGGGCCGCCTACGAGCAGCAGGGCAACACCATCGCGCTGTGGGCGCAGGATTTCACCGACCGCCGCGTCGATCTCTTGTTCTGGCAAGGCGAAATTCCCGTCACCTGGTTCCAGGCGTTCAATCCGCTGATGGTTTTCCTGTTCACGCCGCCGCTGGTCGCCTGGTGGACGCACCGCGCGCGGACAGGCCGCGAGCCGCCGACGATCAATAAACTATCCTTCGGCTGCTTCGGCGTCGCGCTTGGCTATGTCGTGATGGCCTGGGCGGCCTTCGCCAACGAGGGCGACAAGGCGAGCTGGCTCTGGCTGGCGCTCTATTTCGCGGTCATTACCTACGCGGAACTCTATTTTTCGCCGATCGCGCTCTCGCTGGTTTCAAAGCTCGCGCCGGAGTCCTCGCGCTCGGCCGTCATGGGCCTGTGGTTCACGACGAGCTTCGTCGGCAATCTGCTCGCCGGCTGGCTCGGCGGCTTCTGGTCGAACCTGTCGCATGTCGCCTTCTTCCTGGCGGCGGCGGCGGTGGCGGCGCTCGCGGGCGCGCTGATCGCCGCGAGCCGGGGAACCATGCGCGAATTGCTGGCGGAGTAGCGACGCGGCGCGCGGGTTTTGGCTCCGAACATGCATGGCCGCGCCGACGATTCAGCCGTCGCGAAGGCTTTCGCACAAGAGAACCTCGGCGCCGGCTCACGCATGAAAGCGCGCGGCATGACGGACAAGGAGGAATGGTTCGTCTGGAACGGCTCGATGGGCATCCTCGACAGGGTGACAATCGGCGCGATCGAGCATGGCGAGGGCGGCAGGAGCGCCTTTCTGGCGCCGCCCTATGACATCGTGGGGCCGTTCAGTCTCGACGAACTGGAAACGCGGGGCCGGATCGCCTTTGGCGCATGTCTGGTCATGTCGCGCCGAAGATGGCGGGAGGATCAGGTCGAACTGCGCCGCGAGGGGCGGGAAAAACGACGCGCCTTCCTGTTTCGGCTGGATTTCGACGGTGACGATCGGGAGAGCCGCGAGATACTGGACCTTCCGGCGGACGGCGCGCTCGAGGCCTCGGACATCAACGCCGCCTTCCGCCGTCTGGCCAAGACCGCGCATCCCGACGCCGGCGGCAGCGACGAACTCTACCGCCGCATAGCCGAAGCGCGCGACGCGCTGCTCGAGCGGTTCGCCTGATCAGATCCGACGTCCCCAAGCCCCCCGCCTCACCTCTCCCCGCAAGCGGGGAGAGGGGGCGTCAACGCGGCTCCCTTCGCCATAAATTAACGAGAGAACAATGACCTATGAGAATGGGTGGATCGCCGGCCGCCTCCTCTCCCCGCTTGCGGGGAGAGGTACGGTGAGGGGCCTTGGGCATTTCGCGCCGCGACGCGACCGGGCGGAGTTCGTAAACCGCGAAAACCTCACCAGAACTTGGCGACCTCGAACGACCGGCTGACGGAGACGCCCGCCGTGAACTGATCGCGCGACCCCACCATGTTGGGAATCGGACTGCCCCCGACGCTGCCGGTCAGGCGTTGCAGGCCGGTGTAGATGGTGGCGTTCAGATTGGGCGTGAAATCGTAGCGCACGGTGGCGACGCCGCCGGCGGAGGTGAAGCCGCCGCTCGCCTGATAAGGCTCCAGCCGCCCGTTCAGAATGGCCTCGACCGGCGTCACCGAGAAATAGGCGTTGGCGTAGCGGTTGTCGCCGAGGTTCAGGCGCGGGCCGAGCGACACCCTGAACGAATTGGACTCGCCGTAAAAATCCGCGCCGAGCGAGGCAACGAAGCCTTCGTGGCCGTCGACCGCCTGCCGCAGTTCGGCGCGCGCGCGAAAGTGATCGAAAGCGAAATATTCGGCGAAACCGCCCACCTCATGCGTCAGCCCGACCTGGTGCAGGCCGAACAGGCCGTCGCGATTGCCGCGGCGAAACACGAAATTGGCGACGGGCCCCATCCGCGCGCCGTCGGCCTCGAACACCGGCACGCCGAAGCCGTCGTCCGGCGCGGAGAATCGCTCGGGCTCGCCGGCGCCGCGCACGCTGAAGCCAGGAAAGGGATAGGGACGCAGGACGGAAGAGCCCGGAAAGCTCGGCGTGACCGCGCCAATGGCCTGCAACGTCACGATATAGCCGTCCGGACTCGCGGCGGGCGCCGGCGGCGAGGCGGGTGGCGGGCTCGCGGCGGGCGCCGGCGGCGAATCGGCCGCCAGAGCCCCCGCCCCCGCCAAGATCGAGCTCGCGGCCAACAGGGCCGCTAAAAATTTCGCGATCATCTTCTTGCTTTAACCTTTCGGCAGGGAACGGTAAGGGCTGGGATAGCAAATCGCGCCGTCCTTGGCCAGAGTTCGCCGATGGCGGGAGGAAAACTCTCTTAATTTCAAGGCCATACCATGCTCAAGGAACGATTGACGGCTTTCAGCGATGGCGTGATCGCCATCATCATCACGATCATGGTGCTGGAACTGAAGGCGCCGCATGAGAATACGCTGCGCGCGCTGGCGCCGCTGGCGCCGACCTTTCTCGCCTATGCGCTGAGCTTCGCCTATATCGCGATCTACTGGAACAACCACCACCACCTGTTCCAGGGGACGCGGCGAATCAGCGGCGGGATTCTCTGGGCCAACATGCATTTGTTGTTCTGGCTGTCGCTGGTGCCCTTTTCGACGGCGTGGCTGAGCGAGACGAATTTCGCCCGGGCGCCGGTCGCCCTTTACGGCCTCGGTCTGCTCGCCCCCGCCATCGCCTATTTTATCCTGTCGCGCGCCTTGATCCGCACCGAGGCGCTCGCCCCGAAAGTCGCCGAGGGCATCGGCGCGGACTTGAAGGGTTGGATTTCAATGGCGTTTTACGTCTGCGGCGTGGCGCTGGCCTTCGCCGAGCCTTACGCGTCGATGGGGCTTTATGCGCTCGTCGCGGTGATGTGGTTCATCCCCGACCCGCGCATCGAACAGCGCCTGGATCTGGAGGACGAGCCGGACTAGAGTCCTTCCGTCGAACATCTCATACGGGCTCCGCGCTTCGCGGCGCGAAATGCCCCAGGCATTAAATCCGAACGAGCCGATCAAGCGCAAAACATATCAGTCAGGGGGTGGCAACGCGCCATATGACGCGCCATGGGACTGCGGAAGGCGAGCTATTCACACTTCATGCTCCGCATTCACCAAGGGCAGCATAAAACTGAAAACCGCGCCCCCGCCAGGATTGGATTCGGCCCACATTTTTCCATCATGCGCCTCGACGATCGAACGGGAAATTGATAGGCCTATGCCCATGCCGTCTGCTTTGCTTGTCGCGAACGGTTCGAAAAGATTCTCCTTAACCATTTCGGATAATCCAACACCATTATCAACCACGTCGATCCTGATCGCGAGTTCGTGGATCAGCGACGTGGAAATCGTCAATTCGTGTTGGGCGGAAGCATTCATCGCTTCGATGGCGTTGCTGATCAAATTGACCAAAACTTGCTTGATCTGGACGCTATCCACGAAGACGCGATCGACGTTCGCGCCAAGTTGCAGGCTAAGCTTGACATTCGCTTCGCTCATGTTCGCGCTCGTGACCTCGGAAGCTTCACGGATTAGATCATGCAGGTTCGCGAAGGCCTTTTCGGGTTCGCCGCGCATGATGAACTCACGCAATTGGCGAACGATCCCCGCCGCCCGCATGATCTGCCCCGCCGCGCTATCCAAGGTCTCCCTGACGCTGGCCGTGCGTAGCTCCCGGGGCATCTCCAACAACCGCCGCGCCGTCAGCAGATAGCAGGCGCTCGCCGTGAGCGGCTGGTTGAGTTCATGGGCGAGGCCAGTGACCATCCCGCCCATCGCGTGCAAACCGCTTGCCTGCAATTTCCGCATGCGCATGCTCGCTGTCTGTTCGGTGACTATCTGTGCCATGACGCGCGCTCGTAACTGCTCGGCGGAAACGAATACATTTCTGAGCAGCACCCAAGTATAAATGCCGAGCACTGCCGCAATGAGCAAGTAATGGCTGTCATGACCACGGATCAGAGTGACGAAACACGCAAATGCGACAGGCGCCACGAAGGCCATCGCCGCGAACGGTATGCTTGCCAAGGCCAAGGCGCCTCCATACAACATCCCAGCGCTCAAGCACGCGATAAGAAGCCGCGTCCCGGGGCTGGCCTCCTGAAAAAAGAAGAGAGGCAACGCCGCCCAGCACAAGCCGAGCGCGAGAGCGTTTAACGTTGCTCTGCGAGCGGCATGAGATTGGCTTGCCGACCTGGGAGCCCGTCGCCGTCGGCGATGGCGGAAGTAGATGTATCCAGACACGGAGAACACCGCGGCCGCCCAATAAAGGGCGGAGACGAATTGGCGGGTTCCCCAAAAATCGACAACCAACACCAATGCATTGCACACGTTCGCCAGCATCATGCCCGGAGTCTGTCGCAGGACAACGGAAAGCTGTTCGGCTCTCAGTCTGGCGGCGCCAATCAAATCCAGCGGTTCATTGCCGACCTTGCTGTCTCCGCTTGAACGGAACATTCCTTGTTTCCTCTTCACGCGCCGACGCTTGTGCGCAACTCAAGGCGCCGGAAAATGTTGATTGGGCGTTTCCGCCTCGAACTTATCAGGCGCAATGCAAACCTTCGAATTTCGCTTCGGTCATCTTACATTATACGGGGCGTTTGCGTTAGTTCGGCGATGTTCGTTATCAAAGATCGCCGCTCGCGATCGATAGCGTAATCGCTCCGCGCCCTCGAGAGCGCCTGTATGTCGGCCGAACCGGGTCAACCGGCGACGAACGGCGGCTCGCCTCCCGCGCGGCGACGAACGCCGCCCATGCCTGGCTGTGTGAGGCCAGCCGCGAATATCCCGCGAGCGCCGACATATGGAACTTTGGGCGCGATTGGGGGAAAGAGTGTAACAACAGCGCGGACAAGCAAAAGACGTCGTTGACGACAAGCTTATACCAAATAGCATGAATTCCGACTCATCAAGGAATCAGGCCCGTCATTGCGAGCGCAGCGAAGCAATCCAGGAGTCGCGGGCGGCCCCTGGATTGCTTCGTCGGCATAGCCCGTCCCTCGGACGGGCGTCCTTT
Organism: Methylocystaceae bacterium; assembly: GCA_003152255.1. The sequence continues at coordinate 5,632 of PLZT01000676.1, forward strand.
CGGGCGCCCCATGGCCTCCTCGCAATGAGGGGCTCCGATAGGTTGTTGTCGGCTGGGCTTGGTATTAGTTGTCACATGCCGGAGCAATCCTATCGCCCTGTCGCGATTGTGGCGCGGACGGTTTGACATCCTTCGCGGACGCCGCGATCGAGCGCAGATCGCCGGCGACGGCCGGATATTTCTTCGCCAATTCCTCGAGATCACCGATTTCCACATCCGCCGGAACGACGCCGGGCCATTCGGTGCTCGCGCCCAAAAACCAGCGACCGCGCCCCAGCAGGCGCGCCGTGTGGAACGTGTTCCCCGGAATGAGCAATTGCACGTGCTGGCCGCCGCGCAGGTCCGGCCCAACGACGACGCGCTCCGCCCCGCCGTCGGCGTGCAGCAGGAACAACTCCAAGGGATCGCCGAGATAATAATGGTAAAGCTGGTCGTTTCGAATCCGGTGGAGGCGTACGGGCGCGTCGGGCGTGACAAGGAAATAAAGTCCGGAACCCAACGGCCCGCTGCGTTCGAACGGCGGCGGCAATGCGCCGGCCGCCAGCGTCTGCTTGGCTACAAATGTCACGCGCACGAAGCCGCAGGTCGCATTTGGCTCGAGCTTCAGCAGATCGACAATCTCATTCGCGGTCAGTTCGGAAGTCATTGCGTCGCCAATCGGCTTTTTTCGAGCGCCGGCCGCGAGCGCTGGCGTCGATAAAGTGAGCGCGAGCACGCCGCTCCGAAGCGCGCGCCGACGACTGATCTTAGCTTGGCCCGCCCTCGTCATGCGCGACATCCCCGCGCAACGACGGTAGACCCGCGGCGAGGCGAAGGCAATTCCTCCGTAAGCATCGAGCACAGCGGTCCACGGGCGAGCGCTCGCGGCATTCCGTGTGATACGAACTCCGTCTGATCGCTTCGCGGCGTTGGATCTAAGCGAGCCGATCAAGCGCAAAACGTGTGAGCCGTAAATTTTAACGATAGAGCCAGCCGTTGCGGGCCAGCATCCTTTGCCCGCCGAGCGCCGATATCACGAGGTCGCGCGCCGCCGCATGCAGCCCGCTCGCGTGATAATGATCGCCCTGCCGGCGCGACGCCCGCTGCACTTTTGTCGCGCGGGCGATGCGCGCGCGCTCATAGGCTTTGAAAGCCTCGGCCGGCGCGACGCCCGGCGTGAAGGCGCGGCCCAGCGCCTCGGCGTCCTCGATCGCCATCGCCGCGCCCTGCGCCAAAAACGGCACCATCGGATGCGCGGCGTCGCCGAGCAGCGTCACCGCGCCGCGGCTCCAATGGGCGAGCGCCGGACGGCCGTAAAGCGGCCAGCGCCGCCAGGAGTCGCCCGCCGCGATCAGCGCCCGCAATTCCACGTCGCTGGCGGCAAGGCCGGCTTCTTGGAGCAAGGCCGGGCCATCGAGCGTCTGTGGCCCCTTGTCCCAGGCGCGCGAAAGGCCGTCCTCGACGATGACCACGGCGCTGATGATCGAGGCGTCGCGCAGCGGATAATGCACGACATGGGCGCCGGCGGAGAGCCACATATGGGTCTCGCGCCGCCGCAGATTCGCGGGAACGGAATCGGCGGGAAGGATCGTCCGCCAGGCGGTGTGGCCGGTATAGGCCGGCGCGTCCTTCGCGCCGCGGTTGAGAAAGGAGCGCACCGAGGAGCGCACGCCGTCGGCCCCGACCAGCGCCAGCGCCTCGAAATCCTCCGGGCCTTTCTCTCCATAGGGCGCCCGAAGGACGCCCGTCGCAAGCGGCGGGCTATGGACGCGCAAAAACACCGCGCCGTCGCCCTCATCGAAATCGCCGACACGGGCGCCCGTGCGAATCGAGATCGCGCCGTTCTGGAGCGCGGCGGCGAGCAGAAGCTGCTGCAAATCGGCGCGATGGAACAGCCGGAACGGCGCGCCCCAGCGCTCGCTGGCGCCGGCGAGCGAGAGGCGCGAGAGGATCGCGCCGTCGCTGGCGCGATGAACGTTGATCGCCTCGGGCAGCAGCGCCGCCGCGTCGAGCGCCTCGCCAAGGCCGAGTCCCTGCAGGATTCGCCCGGCGTTGGGGGCGATTTGCAGCCCGGCGCCGACCTCCTCGATGACCGGCGCGCGTTCCAGAACGGCGACGCGATGGCCGGCGCGGGCGAGGCGGAGCGCGGCGGTCAGCCCGCCAATTCCGGCGCCGGCGACGACGACCGGCGGGCTCGCGCGCGGGCTGCAAAGGGCGTCCTTTAGGACGCCCGTCGCAAGCGGCGGGCTGTCGGACTCAGGCAGCGGAAGCGGCCGGCTGATAGACGCATTCGGCCGGATCGGCCCCGCCATGCAGCGCGGCGTCATAGACGTAAAGCGTCGAGCAATAGGGGCAGATCGCCTCGTTGGCGGCGCCCATGTCGAGAAACACATGCGGATGATCGAACGGCGGCAGCGCCCCGACGCACATGAACTTCTTGGCGCCGACGCGCACCTGCTTGACGCCGGGCTGATTATGGTAGTGAGGCGTGGAATGGTCGGACATGGTTCGATGTCTTCCGTTTTTGACGCGGGCCGAAACCCTCGAAGCGCCCGGTATAATTGCGCGCGGGCGCGTTGGATAGAGGGAAGAAGCGGCTTTCACCCGCCCCTTGAAGGGGAGGGTGAAGAACGAGCCGATCCGGGCCTGCGTCCCTCACCCGATTACCAGCGGCCCCCCGGACAAAAAAAAAGCGCCGAACCCCTTGGGGTCCGGCGCCGCGTCGCGTTACGCAAGTTCGCGTTTGAAGTTCGACCGCATCAAATTTCCACAGAAAAACCCGTGCCGGCGGCGCTCACATCACCTTGCTGAACAGGAAGTAGAGCGAGCCGGAGATCATGATGGCGCAAGGGAGCGTCAGCACCCAGGCCATCAACATGTTGCGGATCGTCGCCATCTGCACGCCCGATCCATTGGCGGCCATCGTCCCGGCGACGCCGGACGAGAGCACATGGGTCGTCGACACCGGCAGGCCGAAGCTGTCGGCGGCGCCGATGGTGGCCATCGCGACCAGTTCCGCCGCGGCGCCCTGGCCATAGGTCAGATGCTGCTTGCCGATCTTCTCGCCGACCGTGACGACGATGCGCTTCCAGCCGA
>PLZT01000683.1 GCA_003152255.1 Methylocystaceae bacterium
CGCGCTGCGAGCGGTTCTAATTTCCTTGAGCGACGCCGCGCGCGCCTGACGAAGGCGGCGTTTCAACTGGGCTCGGAAGGGCGGCCATGAGCCGAAGGGCGCAAATCGCGCGTAGCCCACGCCCCTCCGACTCCCTTGCTTTCCTCGCCGCTGCTTTCATGTTAGGGGCATCGTTCGCAGTTGGCGGCTTTGAACCGTCTCGCCGCGCTGTCGGCAAAGCTTTAGGATACACGCCTTGTCCATTCCCTTTCGCTATGTCGCCAAGGTCGGCGCCTATCTCGTCCGCCAGCAGCTTTTGGGGCGCAAGCGCTATCCGCTGGTCCTGATGATGGAGCCGCTGTTTCGCTGCAACCTCGCTTGCGCCGGCTGCGGCAAGATCGACTATCCCGATCCCATCCTCAATAAGCGGCTCTCGGTCGAGGACGCGCTCGCCTCGGTCGACGAGTGTGGCGCGCCCGTCGTCGTCCTCGCCGGCGGCGAACCCTTGCTGCACAAAGACCTCGCCGAAATCGTCGAGGGCGTCATCGCGCGCAAAAAATTCGCGATCGTCTGCACCAACGCGCTGCTGCTCGCCAAGAAAATCGACCAGTTCAAGCCCAATCCCTATTTCACCTGGTCGATCCATCTCGACGGCGACAAGGAGATGCACGACCACGCCGTGAGCCAGGAAGGCGTTTACGAGCGCGCCATCGAGGCGGTGAAGCTCGCTAAGTCCAAGGGTTTCCGCGTCACCACCAACAGCACCTTCTTCTCCAACACCGATCCCGTTCGCGCGGCGGCGTTCCTCGACGAGATGACGAAAATCGGCATCGACGGCATGACGGTGTCGCCGGGCTACGCCTATGAGCGCGCGCCCGATCAGGGGCATTTCCTCAACCGCGGCAAGACCAAGGAACTGTTCCGCGCGATCTTGAAGCGCGGCAATGGTGGGAAGGCCTGGGCCTTGCAGCAATCGGGCCTGTTCATCGATTTTCTCGCCGGCAATGTGACCTACCACTGCACGCCCTGGGGCATGCCGCTGCGCACGGTGTTCGGCTGGCAGCGCCCCTGCTATCTGCTCGGCGAGGGCTATGTCCCGACCTTCAAGCAGTTGATGGAAGAGACCGATTGGGACGCCTATGGCGTCGGCAATTACGAAAAATGCGCCGACTGCATGGTGCATTCAGGCTTCGAGGCGACGGCGGTGGAAGACAGCGTCAGGCGCCCGTGGCGCGCGCTGAAAGTCGCGCTGTTCGGCGTCAAGACCGACGGCCCCATGGCGCCCGATATCTCGCTCGATAAGCAGCGCCCGGCCGAATATGTGTTCGACGCCAATGTCGCGACGCTGTCACAGACCCGCGAGCACGAGGCGAAGCAGCGGGCCGATCAGACCTCCACAGCGGCCTAAGGTCGCGAAGGCCGCGCGGGCGTCGAGCCCCGCGCGGATGAGATCGCCGAGCTGCGCCGGCTCGCACGCCAGTTCCCGCAAGATTCCGGCGACATCGACGCCGCCGTCGGGGCGGATCGCCCGGGTCGCCAGCGGCGGCAGCGCGCGCGCGGCGGGATCGCCGATCGCCCGGACGATCGCGAAGGGCAAGCCGCGCCGCCGGGCGAAGGCGCCGGCGAGGTGCGACTCCATATCCACGGCGACGCCGCCGCTTCGCCCGCGCAATGCGGTCTTGCCGGCGACCGTGAGAACGGCGGCGTCGACGCCCGCGACCGCGCCCTCGCGCGCCGCGACGCCCGCCCCAAAGAAGCCGTTGAGCAAAACCTTGCGCAGGGCGGGATGCGCGCCGAAACGCTCGCCATCGCTCGTCGCCGTGGTTCCAACCGCCAGATCGCCGGGACGCAGCGCGGGATCCAGCCCGCCGGCGAGGCCAAAGCTCACAACGGCCGAAAATTCGACCTCGGCCAGATCAAGGAGCGCCGCGTGCAACAGGCGGACATCGGCGCCGCTGCAAAGGGGGATCACACCCGCGCCGCCGCCAAGGCAGGCTGCCTCGCGCGAAAGCCCGGTCACGACGAGGATCGGCGCGGAGGCGTGGCGCGACGCCTGCTTTTTCGCATAGGCAGGGCTTGTGGTCATCGGCGCTTCTCCAATGATCGGCGAAGCGACGACCCCGCGCGAAAGTCACCAACCGGCCCGCCCCAGAGCGGCCTTCGATCAAGCTGTATCATATCCGCAGGAGTTTAAGAAATTTTTACATTTGGCGGGTTGAAAATGTCGGCGCGGTTTCTATGCGCCAGCGGGATGTCCGGCGCGCGGCGGATCAGGCCAGGAGGATAGTCGCGATGCGGCGGGGGCGGCGATCGCCGCCGGAATGCGCCGGCGAAATCGCCCGTCATTTCGCGGCGCTTCACCCACCGCGCCGCGCGGGCGACGCTCGCTTCACGCGGCGGGAATCATGAATCGGAATTCGGTTGATTCGGGAAATCCCCGCGATTCAGTTTGTCCGGGAATCGTCCTAGAGCCCGACGCCGACGCGCCTATCGTTCGCGCGCAGCAGATTGCGGTAGCGCGCCAGCGCCCACAGCGGGAAGAATTTTCCGTAACCGTGATAGCGCAGATAGAAGACGCGTGGGAAGCCGGTCGCGGTGAAGCGCGCCTCGTCCCACAACCCATGCTCGGCTTGCGTCTTTTGCAAGAAAGCCACGCCGCGCTTGAGCGCCGGATGATCCAATTCGCCCGCCGCCATCAGCGCCAGCGCCGCCCAGGCGGTCTGCGACGCCGTGGAGGGCGCGGGGTCGTAGCCGCGATAATCCAGCTTGTAGCTGGACAGATCCTCGCCCCAGCCGCCGTCGGGATTCTGGATCGCGACGAGCCAGGCGACGGCACGGCGGAAGCTGTCATGCTCCAGCGGCAGGCCGGCGGCGTTCAGCGCGCACAGCGACGACCAGGCGCCGTAAATGTAATTGGCGCCCCAACGCCCGAACCAACTGCCGTCGGCCATCTGTTCGGCGAGCAGATAATCGACGCCGCGCGCCAGCCGCGCGCTCGACTCTGGCCTATCGCCGAGCTGCGCCAGCATGGAGACGCAGC
>PLZT01000525.1 GCA_003152255.1 Methylocystaceae bacterium
GCATCGAGGAGATCAAGCGCTCGCTGTAATGGCGGGCGGTCGGTCTTGTAAGCGGAGAGGGTGGCGGGCGCGGCTTCGCCACGCTCTCTTCGCTCAAGCGCCCATGACTCGTATCGGCGTCTTGCCGAACTTTCCAAATCCTTGGCGTCAACATGTCCAGAGCCCATCACCAATCCGGCGCGGAGCCGTCGCAGCGGATGCTGCGCGTCGCCGAGCTTATCCGCCACGCCTCGGCGCAGGTCTTTGCGCGCGGCGAAATTACTGATCCCGTGTTGGAGAAGCATGTGGTCACGGTGTCTCGCGTGAAAATGAGCCCGGACCTCAAGCTCGCGACCATCTTCGTGATGCCGCTCGGCGGCGCCGACGAGCCGGAGGTGCTGGCGGCTCTCGACCGGCATAAGAAATTTTTGCGCGGCGAGCTGGCGCAAAAGATAAATCTGAAATTCGCGCCGGAGGTGCGGTTCCGCATCGACGACACATTCGACAATGTTTCGCGCATCGACGCCTTGCTCAATTCGGACAAGGTGCGGCGCGATTTGCAGCCGCGCACTGACGGCGGCGACGAAGCCAGGGAAGACGGCGCCGCCTGATGAATCAACGCAGATCGAACCGCGCCGTCGTCGACGGCTGGGTCGTGCTCGACAAACCTGTCGGCATGACCTCGACGCAAGCCGTCACGCGCTTGAAGCGCATCTACAATGGCAAGAAGGCCGGCCACGCCGGCACGCTCGATCCGCTGGCCTCGGGCATTTTGCCGGTCGCCTTCGGCGAGGCCACCAAAACCGTGCCCTTCGTGCAGGATGGCGAGAAGACCTATCTCTTCACCGTGCGCTGGGGCGCCGAGACCGACACCGACGACTCGGACGGCAAGATCGTCCGCGAGAGCGAGGCGCGGCCCGAAGCCAGCGCGATCGCCGCGCTGCTGCCCCGGTTTGTCGGGGATATTCTGCAAACGCCGCCGCAATATTCGGCGATCAAGATCGCCGGCGAGCGCGCCTATGATCTCGCCCGCGAGGGCGAACATGTCGAATTGCAGCCGCGCCCCGTCACCATTCACCGGCTCGAAATTCTGGAGTCCGCCGGCGACGAGACGAAGCTCGTGATGGACTGCGGCAAGGGCGCTTATGTCCGCGCCATCGCCCGCGATGTCGGGCGCCTGCTCGGCTGCTTCGGCCATGTGACGGCGCTGCGCCGCACGCGCGTCGGACCTTTTGTCGAACAGGACAGCTTCACTTTCGAGGAGATCGAAGCCGAGGGCGCCGCCGCCGAGGCGCTGCAATCGGTCGAAGCGGGGCTGACGGAACTGCCTTGCGTCGTTGTCGACCGCGACTCGGCGGCGCGCTTGCGGCGCGGCGGCTCGCTGATCCTGCGCGGCCGCGACGCGCCCGCCGGCGGCGTGATCTATGCGTCCTGTGGCGGCGTTCCCGTGGCCTTCGGCGAAGTCATCGAGGGCGCGCTGTCGCCCTCGCGGGTGTTTAATCTGCCGTTTTAGTCAAAAAAATCCGGCGGCTGTCTCCAGCCGCCGGCGTAATTTCGCGTCTCGCATCCAACCTTACGTCAGATACTGCCCGCCATTGATGGTCAGCGTCGAGCCCGTGATGAAGCCGGCGTCATCAGCCGCCAAAAACACCACGGCGCGGGCGATTTCCTCGGGCTCGCCGAGGCGGCCGACCGCGATGAACGGGATGATGTGCTTGTCGAGCACGTCCTGCGGCACCGCCTTCACCATTTCCGTGGCGATATAGCCCGGCGCGATCGCGTTGACGGTGATGCCCTTCGACGCGCTTTCCTGCGCCAGCGCCTTGACGAAGCCGATGTCGCCGGCTTTGGCGGCCGAGTAATTGGTCTGACCGGCCTGGCCCTTCTGGCCGTTGATCGACGAGATCACGATGATGCGGCCAAAGCCGCGGTCGCGCATGCCGTTGATGACTTGGCGCGTCACATTGAACAGCGAGCTCAGATTGGTGTTGATGACGGCGCTCCACTGCGCCAGCTCCATCTTATGGAACAGGCGATCCTTGGTGATGCCGGCGTTGTTCACGAGCACCTCGACCGGGCCGAGGTCTTTCTCTATTGCACCGATTCCGGCGGCGCAGGCGTCGTAATCGGAGACGTCGAACTTATAGACATTGATGCCGGTCTCGGCCTTGAACTTGTTGGCGGCTTCGTCGTTGCCGGCGTAAGTCGCGGCGACATTATAGCCCGCGGCCTTGAGCGCCTTGGAAATCGCCTCGCCGATGCCGCGCGTGCCGCCGGTCACAACTGCTACTCTCGCCATACTGTTTCTCCGTGATCTTGAATTTTCGTGTTCGAATGGATTGACGCGGCCCGCGCCCTCTCCCCATTCGCGGGGAGAGGGTTGGGATAGGAACGCGCCGCCTGAATTTACCGCTCGACCGTCAGCGCGATGCCCATGCCGCCGCCGATGCACAGCGTGGCGAGGCCCTTGCCGCCGCCCCGACGGACGAGTTCGTACAGCAGCGTCGTCAGGATGCGCGCGCCCGAGGCGCCGATCGGATGGCCGATGGCGATGGCGCCGCCACTGACGTTGACGATGGCCGGATCCCAGCCGAGATCCTTGTTCACCGCCAAAGCCTGCGCGGCAAAGGCCTCGTTGGCCTCGATCAGCGTGAGGTCGGAGATTTTCCAGCCGGCCTTTTCCAGCGCCTTGCGGGTGGCGGGGATCGGGCCGGAGCCCATCACCGACGGATCGACGCCGGCGGTCGCCCAGGAGGCGATGCGGGCGAGCGGCGTCAGACCGCGCTTCTTGGCCTCGTCGGCGCTCATCACCAGCAGCGCGGCGGCGCCGTCATTAAGGCCGGAGGCGTTGGCGGCGGTCACCGTGCCGTCCTTGGTGAAGGCCGGGCGCAGCTTGGAGACGCCCTCCAGCGTGACCCCGTGCTTGATAAATTCGTCCTGATCGACGGTCACGTCGCCCTTCTTGGTCGAGATCACGTAAGGGACGATCTCGTCCTTGAACTTGCCGGCCTTCTGCGCGGCCTCGGCCTTGTTCTGCGAGGCGACCGCGAAGGCGTCCTGCTCGGCGCGGCTGATCTGCCATTTGGCGGCGACGTTCTCGGCGGTGATGCCCATGTGGTAGTTGTTGAAGACGTCGGTGAGGCCGTCGACGATCATCGTATCGGCGAATTTCACGTCGCCCATCTTGGTGCCGTTGCGCAGATGCGCGGCGTGCGCGGCGAGCGACATGCTCTCCTGACCGCCGGCGACGACGATCCGGGCGTCGCCCGACTGGATCTGCTGGGCGGCGAGCGCCACGGCGCGCAGACCCGAGCCGCAAACCTGGTTAACGCCGAAAGCGGTCGCGCTGTCGGGAACGCCAGCCTTGATGGCGGCCTGGCGGGCGGGGTTCTGCCCGTGTCCGGCGGTCAGCACCTGGCCGAGGATCACTTCGCAGACCTCGTCGGGGGCGACGCCCGCGCGCGAAAGGGCCGCCTTAACGACGGCCGCGCCGAGGTCGTGGGCGGGGACGCCGCCGAGAGCTCCGTTGAACGATCCGACGGCGGTGCGCGCCGCGGAAACGATCACGATATCGGTCGTCATGTCGATCTCCTTAAAATTGGTCGAACCAGATAATCGGTCGAACCAGGCGGCGCTTGCTCGCGCCAAAGGCGTAAACCGCCGAAAGCCTCGCGCTGCTTTGCGGCAAGGGTCAGCGTCGTTATGCACGGTTTAGCGCGAAGCGAAAGGCATGCGCGACGAAAATATTGCCGCGGGGGCGCTTTTGAGACTATCGTCTGGCGCCGGAGATGATTGGCCGCGGAGGCGCAGAGGCGCGGCGGCGCTTCGGCCGTCACGGGGAGGCGACGCAGGCGCATCATGAGCATCGAAAAAAAACCAACCACGATAAAAAAATACGCCAATCGCCGCTTATATGACACGGGAACAAGCACTTATGTAACATTGGAGGATCTCGCCACGATGGTTAAGCGCGGAGAGGATTTCGTGGTCAGCGACGCCAAGACCGGCGACGACATCACTCGTCCCGTGCTGGCGCAGATCATTTTCGAGCAGGAAGGCAAGGACGGCCAGAGCCTGCTGCCGATTTCCTTCCTGCGACAATTGATCCGCTTTTACGGCGACTCGATGCAGATGCTGGTGCCGAGCTATCTCGAATTTTCGATCGACAAGCTCACCCGCGACCAACAGAAATTCCGCGACCAGTTCACCTCGGCGCTGGGCTCCGCGCCCTTTGGCGAGCCGACCCGAGCCGCTTTCGTCGCGATGGAGGAGCAGGCGCGCAAGAATATGGCGGTGTTCCGTCAGGCGTTGACCATGTTCAATCCGTTCGGCATGGCCGTCGATGGCGTCGCCACGACCACCCCGGGCGAAGAGGGTGAAGGCGGGAGCGCCAAGCAGCAGTCCGACGTGGACGATCTCAAGCGCCAGCTCGAGGCGCTCAACAAGCGGATCGACAAGCTTTCGGGCGAGAGCTGAGCGGGGGCGGCCTATCGCCGCAGCGTCACGTGCCGGGCGCGAAAGGCCTGCGCGTTCTCCGGTCCGGCGCTGCCGAACAGCGCGCCCTGGAAATAATCGACGCCCCATTCGCGCAGCAGGGCGGCGGTTTCCTCGTCCTCGACCCATTCGGCGACGACCTTGAGCTCCAGGTGGCGCGCGAGGTCGATCAGCGTGCGCACGAAAAACCGGTCGTCCGCCGAATTGACGATGTTCTGCACGAAGGCGCCGTCGATTTTCACGAGGTCGAAGGCGAGGGCGCGCAGATTGCGGAACGAGGTATGGCCGGCGCCGAAATCGTCCATCGCGACCTTCACGCCGAGTTTTTTGCACTGGGCGATGACGACGCTGGTCGCCGCTATGTCCTCGATCATGCTGGTTTCGGTGATCTCCACGGTCAGCCGCTCCGCCGCGCCCGGATTGGCCAGCACGCCCGCCGTCAGGCGATCCGGCCATTCCGGATCGAGAATGGTCGGAAGCGCCGCGTTGACCGAGAGGCGCAGATCCTGGTTTTCGTTGAGGCAGACCAGAGCCAGCTCAAGCACGCGCTGATCCAGCAGCCGCACCAGCCCGGCCTTTTCCGCGACCGGCAGGATCGAGCCCGGCGTCACCATCGAGCCGTCCGCCAGCCGCACGCGCAGCAGGGCCTCGTAGAAAGCGGTGCGGCCATCCGCGGCGTGCACGATCGGCTGGAAGGCCAGCTCCACTCGCCGTTCGTTGAGCGCCGAGACGATATTGTCGGCGATTTGCAGCGCGTGCAGCCGCGAGTCCTCGCGCGCAAGCGACGCGCCATAGGCGACGAAGCGCGCGCCGGCGCGCTGGCGCGCGATGTCTAGCGCCTCCTCCGCGTGCTGGAACAGCACTTGGGTGGTTCGTCCGTCGCGGGGCCCGACGACTCCGCCGATGCGGATCGTCGCGGGAATGGCGCCCGCCGAGGTTTCGAACGGCGCGGCGGTGACTGCTTCGATCAGTCGCATCGCGGCGAATTTGGCTTCCTCGGGGCCGCAATCCGGCAGCACCAGCGCGAACTTATTGCCGGCGTGCCGCGCGACGAGATCGTGGGCGCGAAGATTGGCGGACAGGCGCGCGGCCAGCCCGGCGATCACCTCGTCGCCGGCGTCGTAACCATAGGTGCGGTTGAGGACGAAAAGATTCTCAAGCGCGACGAGCATCACCGCGAAGGCTTTCCGGTTGCGCTCCGTCTGGTCGAGAATCCGCTGCATTTGTTCGGTCAGATGCGTGCGGTTCAAGGCGCCGGTCAGCGTGTCGAATTGCGATTGCCGCGCCAGTTGTCGTTCCTTGTTGTGCCGCTCGGTGACGACCCGCACGACGCCATGCGCGCGCGCCGGCCGCCCATCCACGCCCTTGAACCAGCAACCCGTGTCTTCGAGCCAGATCGAGCCGGCGCCGCCGGCCTCGCGCGGCGCGACGATCGCATAGGTGATCTGATAGAGCACGCCCGCGCCCTCGTCGGCGCGTTCCGATTTAACGATCTCGTCGTAGCGGGAGGTCGCGCTTTCCGGGGCGAGCAGCGCTCCGAACGCCATGCCGGACGACAAATCGATCTCCGCGAGGGAGGGCAGGGCCCGCGCGAGATTTTCGCCCCAGCACAGCCGATCGGTTATCAAATCCCAATCGTAGATCACCTCGCCGATCGAATTGAGAATGGCCCGAGAATCGACGCTCTGCGTCCCGACGATCGCGGGCGCCTCGACCGCTTTCGCGGGAGCCGCGGGGACGGGAGTCGCGGGGATTAGCGGCTTCGCCGGCGTCTCGGGAATAGGCGCGGAGACCATCCTGGAAGCAAGGTGTCGCAACTGCATGGGCGCGTCCTATGAATTTAAACGACCAACATTATCACGCATATTGGCGTCGATATGTAAATTCGGCGTTAGTACAATGTTATGCGTTTGCTTTCCCAGCGATAATTCTCTCCTCGCTCGAGGCTCGCGGCGAGGCGTCCGCCGCCGGCGGCGCGAAATCCTTAAGCGCGAAATCCCCAAGTACGAGGTCCCCGGGCGCGAGTTCGAACTTGGCGAAATCGAACCCCGGCGCGACCACGCAGCTCACCAGGGTCCAGGCTCCAAGGGTGCGGGCCGCCTGCCAGCAATGCGCGGGGACGACGGCCTGCGGGCGCTCGCCGGCCAGAATATCGGAGCCGAGCCGTTGGTCGGTCGTCGTCCGGCCGTCGGCGGACAAAGACAGCAGCAGGGGCGCGCCGGCGTGAAAAAGCCAGATCTCGGCCGCGTCGATCCTGTGCCAGGCGGAAGCGCGCCCGGCTTCGAGCAGAAAATAGATCGCGGTCGAGGCGGCGCGCCCCGGCGCGACTTGAAGGCCGTCGCAAAAGGTCTCGCGATAAAACCCGCCCTCGGGATGCGGCGCGAGGCCCAGCGTCTCGATCAGCCGCCGCGCGTCGAGGTCGCCCGGAGAGGCCGCCGCGCTCATGCGCGAAAGCCGTTTTTGCGCTCGCGCATTATCGCGAACACTTCGACGGGATCTTCGCCGCTCATGCCCATGGCGCGCTGCACCAGCGGGTCTTCCGTGCGCAGAAACGGGTTGGTGGCGCGCTCCAGGCTTATCGTCGTCGGCAGCGTATATTGGCCGGCGGCGCGCAGCGCGTCGACCTCGCGCGCGCGATCCAGCAGCATCGGGTTTTGCGGGTCGACCGTGAGCGCGAAACGGGCGTTGGCTTGCGTATATTCGTGGCCGCAATAGACGCGGGTCTCGTCCGGCAGTTCGGTCAGCTTCTCCAGCGAATCATACATCGTCTCCGGCGTTCCCTCGAAGATCCGCCCGCAGCCCAGCGAAAACAGCGTGTCGCCGACGAACACGGCTTCGTCCTCGGTGAAATGATAGGCGAGATGTCCCGTGGTGTGGCCGGGGGTTTCGAGCACCCGCGCCAGGGACTCGCCGATGGCGACCTCGTCTCCCTCGCCGACGGCTATGTCGATCCCGCCCAACCTCGCCACGTCCTTGCGCGCGCCGACCACGAAAAGGCCCGGGAACGCCGCGCGCAGGGCAGGGACTCCCTGCACATGATCGAGGTGATGATGGGTCAGCAGCGCATGGGTCAGTCGCCAGCCGAGGCGCTCGGCCTCGCGGCGAATAGCCTCGCCGTCCGGCGCGTCGATCGACGCCGCCGCGCCGCTCGCCTGGTCGCGGACGAGCAGGCCAAAATTATCCTCTAGGCAAATGAACTGGTGGATTTCGAGCCCCATGCGGCTTCTCCTCTCGCTAATTCCCGCGGCGCCTTATGCCAGTTTCGCGCCGTGTCGGTCTTCCGATCCAGGCTTTGGGAAGCATTAACCTTAATATTGTTTCATCATTCAGCGAGGCCGCCGCGGCTCGGCGGTGGCGGCGGGTCGAGAACAGCGGCGCCGGCGGCGTAACGCCGGCCAGGAAAAGTCACATGTCCCTGCGTGAACGGTCTTTTCAATTCGTCGAGAACAACTCGAATTACGTCGTGCACGTGACGCGTGGTCAACAGCGCCGCCGCTTCGAGGTCTCGCGCCTCGCCTTGTTCGGCGGAGCCGCCCTGCTGTCGCTGGTCGGCGCGGCCGTGATCGGCGCCGCGGGCTATCTGGTGTTCCGCGACGATCTGCTGGCCGGGCTGATCGAACGCCAGACGCAGATGCAATATGCTTACGAGGATCGCCTGGCGGCGGCAAGGCTGCGCCTCGATCAGGTGGCCAGCCGGCAATTCATCGATTCCGATGGCGTCGAAGGCAAGGTGCGCAGCCTCGTCATCCGCCAGGCCATGCTGGAGACCCGCGCCGCCGTCGTGGCGCGTCTTCTCGAACACACGGTGCAGGACGCGACGGGCTCCATCGCCGCGACGCGCATGCTGTCGGCGCCGGCGGCTGGCCTCGGCGCCGGAATATCGACCCAGCCAAGGGCGACGCAAAGCGCGGTCGACGACAGTGCGTCGCCGCTCGACGGCAAGCCCCGGCCCGAGGGTTTCGATTTGCGGCCCGGACATAATCCCGCGCTCTCCGGCCCGTCGCCCGCGACCAGCTACGACTCGCGGCCCATGAAATCCAACCGGGCGGGCAACGGCGAGGATCATGCGGCCGTCGCCGAGCCAAGTCCCGCGGCGGCCCCAAGTCCCGCGCTGGCCAACGCCTCGGACCCCGGCCTGCCCCTGCCGGCGCGGCTCGAAAGCCTCGCCATGTCGCTCGATCATGTCGAGCGGGATCAGGCGACGCGGCTGTCCGGCATCGTCAAGCCGGCGCTCGACGCCGCCGGAAAATTGCGCCGCGTCTTCGATGTCGCCGGTCTGCCGGTGGAGCGATACATGGCGAAGGCGAAAACGCGCGGCGCGGCTTCGGCGGTCGGCGGCCCATTCGTGCCGGCGGACCTGAAAGCGGGAACGACATCCTTCGAGCGCGAACTCGTCGTCGCGCAGAACGCGGTCGAGACGCTCGACGGCCTGCGCCACGCGCTTCCGAGCGTGCCCTTGCGCAAGCCGCTGCGCGGCGAATTGCGGATGACCTCGACCTTCGGCTATCGCACCGATCCTTTCCTGGGGCGCCCGGCGCTGCACAGCGGCGTCGATCTGCGCGAGGAGTGGGGGACGCAGGTCCACGCCACCGCGGCGGGCGTCGTCACCGTCGCCGGTCCGAGCGGCGGCTATGGCAACATGGTCGAGGTGGATCACGGCGGCGGACTCTCGACCCGCTACGGTCATCTTTCGGCGATCTCCGTTTCGCCGGGCCAGCAGGTTTCGCCGGGCGCGGTGCTGGGCCGCGTCGGCTCCACCGGCCGCTCGACCGGTCCGCATTTGCATTACGAGGTGCGCATCGACGGCGAGGCGGTCGATCCCTCGCGCTTCCTGCGCGCGGCCACGGCGCTGAACGGGGTCGCGCAGTAAGGTCGGACCAAGCGGGTATTTTTAGCGCCGGCCGGATCGGCGCCCAACTCTCAGAATTAAATACATAATATCGACGGGCGCTGTGACAAAAAGGCCACAAATCACGGAATTCATGACGCCGTTCGTCATTGTGGCGTTTTCCGGGCTTTCCCGTTCCGCCTCCCCCGGATAATATTCCGCCGGGAATCGGCAACCCGCCGCGAGGGGACCGCCTCGCGACGCGCGGGTTTGGCGAAGTCTCCACCGTGCGCCTTGAACCTCGGCGGAGAATTCATCGGCCCCTTCAATCCTGGTTTCTCCATGAGTCGCCGCGCGTTTTACGCCATGCTCGCGATCGTCGCCCTGCTGCTGCAGACGACGATGTCGACGCATGCGTTCAAGCCGAAGACGGCGGGAATCGGCGCGGACTGCGTTAGCACGCAAACCGCTCTCGAACTCGGCGCCAGCGTCCAAAAGAGCGGCGGCGACGCCGGACATGCGAGAAACCACTGGCGCCACGAGTGTCTTCCTTGCGCGACAAGCGCGCCGCTTCCCGCGCCCGGGCCGATCACCATTGCGATCGTCGTCACGAAGATTTCAGCCCCTCCGGTTTACGCGGATGATTTCGAAACGCGATCTGGCGTTCGCATAGACCTCAACGCCCCGCCCACGGCGCCTCCCGCTTTTTCCTGAAGATGTGAACACATCCACCGCGCGCCTCCAGCGCGCGGCCAATTCGCATGGCTCGCGGCGTCGAGGCTTGGCCCTCTTGATCCGCGCGCTCGGGAAAATCGCGCCGTCTCGGCGCGTCGAGGGAATTCGACTCATGATCGAGATGCCGCATCAGCATCCAGAGACATCCAACGAAGTCCGAAATCCCTAACTTACTCCCTTAGAATCACCGACTTATTGTCCAACGTCGTTTCGTCGCATCCCCTTGCATCCGGGGAATTTTGGGGCATATTAAGGGGTATAGCCCGCTGCCCCTTGAGACGATACCCCCAACGCCCATGCCCCTTAACGACACCGCCATCCGCAACATCAAGCCGAAGGACCGCCCCTTCAAGCTGGCCGATGGAAACGGCCTCTATCTCTTCGTCCCCCCGACTGGCTCACGCCTATGGCGGCTAAAATACCGATTTGGTGGACACGAACGAACTCTATCCATCGGCGCGTATCCGGCGGTGACCATCAAAATGGCTCGCGACGCTCGCGAACAGGCCAAGAGCATGTTGGCGAATGGGATCGATCCCTCCCAAGCGAAGCAAGCGTCCAAATTGAAGGAGAAGGAGGCGACGCTCCACTCCTTTCAAGCCATCGCCTTGGAATATATCGCCAAACTCACCCGCGAACATCGAGCCAAAGCGACCATGGCGAACGTGGAATGGCTCCTGAGTCTGGCCTTTGACGCCATTGGTCATCGTCCGATTCGCGAGATATCCGCCGCCGACGTACTTGCGGTTTTGCGTAAGGTGGAGGCGCGAGGCCGTCATGAAACGGCAAGACTACTGCGCTCCACCATCGGTGCCGTGTTTCGTTACGCCATCGCCACTGCCCGTTGTGACAATGATCCGACTATCGCCCTCAAAGGCGCGTTGACTCGACCAACAGCAAAGTCAC
>PLZT01000565.1 GCA_003152255.1 Methylocystaceae bacterium
TGAAATCCCTCCGGCCTACTCACCCTGGGGCTTCCACCAATCTGGCGCGCAAAAGCGGACGCTGCCGGCGAGGACGGCGGTTGCGCGCCGCCGTTCCGCACGGCCATTACAAGACGGTCACGCTGGTCGCCGGTCTGCGCCTTTCCGGTCTCGTGGCGCAGAAGGCTTTCGACCGGCCGATCAACGCCGCCCTGTTCGAGGACTGGGTGGAGCAATGCCTTGTTCCCACGCTCTCGCAAGGCGACATCGTCGTCATGGACAATCTCTCCAGCCACAAGGGACCGAGGGTCGAGCAACTCATAAAAGCCGCCGGAGCCGAATTGCGATATCTGCCGCCCTACAGCCCGGACATGAACCCGATCGAAAAGGCCTTTTCCAAGCTGAAAGCCTACTTGCGCAAAATCGCCGAGCGAACGGTCGCCGGCTTGATGAGAGCGCTCGAAACCTGCGCCGACATCTTCAAACCCGCCGAATGTGAAAATTACTTCAATGCCTGCGGATACAATTCAGGTTGATCGGATTCCGATCTAATAAACAGTCCAAACTATACCGCTCAATCATTTTTCCTGCATTCCCCGGCCGCGAAATGGCTTAATCCCCAAATTGGGAGACTCCGGCGCACCCATCGGCGATCGCGCCCCATAGATCGGTGTCGCTGCGGCGAGCACGCTAAATAGTTCTGGAATCGCGGGGAAATAGCATGTTTCGGGGACGCGGCGTCACGTCATTTGACCTCACTCGTCGACACAAAACTTTTCGTCGAACGAATAGCCGGCGCTGCGCACTGTGCGGATCGGGGCTTTTTTGCGTCCGCGCATGAGCGCCTTGCGTAACCGGCCGACCTGAACGTCGACAGTGCGTTCGTCGATTTCCGCCGACGTTCCCCAAATGCTGTCGAGCAGCTGAGCGCGGGTGAAAATGCGACCAGGCTTCTCCATCAAATATTCGAGCATTCGGAATTCCGTCGGACCGAGATGAATTTCTCGGCCTGCGCGCTTCACGCGTCGGTTCACGCGGTCGAGATCGATGTCACCCAAAGTCAGCTTGCCCGCGACACGCTCGGGGCGCGCGCGGCGGAACAGGGCGCGGACGCGTAACATCAGTTCGGGCATGGAGAAGGGCTTCACTACATAGTCGTCGGCGCCCACCGACAGGCCGCGCACTCGTTCGTTCTCTTCGGAGCGGGCGGTTAGCATGATGATCGGCATGCCGCGAGTGGTGTTACGCGTCCGCACGCGGCGACAGATCTCAAGGCCCGATACTCCCGGCAGCATCCAATCGAGAATGATGAGATCAAAAGGCGTCTCGGCGAGACGTAGTTCCGCTTCATCGCCGCGATCGACGTGTTCGACCTCAAATCCCTCGGCTTTCAAATTATAAGTGAGCAACTCTCCGAGCGGCGCTTCGTTTTCGACAACGAGAATGCGCGGAGGACGATCGATGGAAACCTCTCGTGCATTGACGGCCGGCAGTTCGGTCATCGAATCCGTTCGTTCCTCATCCGCTCGCAACGGTCTGCGACAGGCCTGCGATCTTCGTTTTGGGCCGCTCGATCGGCATGCGTTCGCCGCTTACCATCCAAATAACCGTCTCGGCGATATTGGTGGTGTGGTCGCCAATTCGTTCAAGATTCTTGGAACAAAACAGAAGATGTGTGCAGAATGAAATATTTCGCGGATCCTCCATCATGAACGTGAGCAGATCTCGCAAAACCGAATCCTCGAGCGCGTCGAGGTCGGCGTCATCAAACCACACCGATCGGGCGCGGGCGACATCGCGCTGCGCGTAGGCGTCGAGCACGTCCTTGAGCTGTTGCTCGGCCAGTTCACGCATCGACTTCAGACCGATGAACGCCCGTGACGAGCGCGCCTCTGCAATTATTGTGACCGCGCGGTTGGCGATATTTTTGGCGCGGTCGCCGACCCGCTCCAAATCGCTGGCAACGCGAAACGCGGCAACGCATTCGCGCAGATCGGCGGCCACGGGTTGCTCGCGTGCTATGGTCACAATCGCGCTCTCTTCGATACCTCGACGCAAAGTATCAAGAAGCGTGTCTCTTGCAATTGTGCGACGGGCCATGTCGACGTCGAAAGTGAAGAGTCCATCCATCGCATCCGCGAGCATTTTTTCAGCGACGCCGCCCATTTCGGCAACGCGGCGCCCCAGGGCCTCCAGTTCATGGTCAAAAGGCTTGAATGTATGGTCGCTCACTCAGGAATCCCTATCCATATAACGGGTTATGCGTTCAGCCGAAGCGACCAGTGATGTATTCTTGCGTTTTTGGCCGCCTCGGCGAGGTGAAAACGCGCTCGGTTTCGTCGAATTCCAAGAGTTCACCGAGATACATGAATGCGGTGAAATCGGAGACGCGCGCCGCTTGCCCCATGTTGTGGGTGACGATCGCGATGGTAAAGCGCTCTTTCATTTCGTCGATCAGTTCTTCGATTTTAGCCGTCGAAAGCGGATCGAGCGCGGAACAGGGTTCGTCGAGGAGAATAACTTCGGGGTGAATAGCCACCGTGCGCGCGATGCACAGGCGTTGCTGTTGGCCGCCGGAAAGGTCAAGGCCGCTCGTATGTAGCTGGTCCTTTACCTCGTCCCACAAGGCGGCGCCACGCAATGCCTCCTCCACCCGCGCGTCAAGGTCGCGCCTGCGTAGCTTTTCGTAAGCTCTAATGCCGAAAGCGATGTTGTCGTAAATCGACATCGGAAAGGGCGTCGCCTTTTGAAACACCATGCCGACGCGCGAGCGCAGAAGGTTCAAGTCGATGTGCGGCGAGAGAATATTCTTCCCGTCAAGTAAGACTTCACCCTCTGCTCTGTGCCCGGGGTAAAGGTCATACATCCGATTCATTACGCGCAACAACGTCGATTTCCCGCAACCGGATGGACCGATGAGAGCCGTGATTCGATTGGCGTAAAAAGGCAGCGTAACCGCCTTCAGGGCGGGCGTGTCGCCATAGTAGAAATTCAATCCGCTCACCGCCATCTTGGTCTGCAAATCGGTATGGACTTCTGGCTTAGCGTCCATCTCCGTGCCCTCTTCGCGCTGAGCGCACGGGGGGCAATTAGCAAGGTGTGGACTATGGCGGCGATCGAAAGCGGGCCCGTCCATGCGTCAGGCTCCCAGCTAGCGTTGCATGCCCATCGGCAAAAAGCGCGGGCAAGCGAGAGTGATGGAGGGGATTATGGCGGCCAAGGCGGCACGGTTGAGACCGGAAATCAACTTTCAGATCTCCATCAGCTTCGAGCGTAAGCTGTGAACAACGCGGTTACCGTCCCTACGGCAAACCAGCTTAATCCGAAGCTGCAACCATCCTATGGATGCTAGATGACTGAATAATGACATCGCGAATTAATTACTAACCTATTGGATTGAGCCTAAATGTGGGGTGCCCCTACGGTCAGTCGGTAAGAAGTCACGAAAGGCGGCGCCGCAGCCAAGCGTCCACTCGGTCCCCTACCAGTCCGGTGAAAATGTCGCGATTTGATCATGCGGCTTCGCAAGAGATGGCGACAATGAGCGCCGCCGTGTCGGCGTCGGAGGCGGCGATAATCGCGAAGGCGATCGTATCGGTATCCTTATTGATGAATAGGAACACAAATCTGACGTTGGCGGCCTCCCTCGGCGTGCCGGCGCCGAACAGCGCGCATCAAAATGCCAAGATTGTAGCCCGCGACATGAACGA
>PLZT01000632.1 GCA_003152255.1 Methylocystaceae bacterium
ACAGGTTGATCGGATTCCGCTCTAAGCAATATCTGGACGGCATATTCAGCAACGTGGCGGCCTTCAAGGAGTTGGTCGAAAACGAGACGAACGACACGATAAGCGTCGCGACGCGCGTTGATATCGAGGTAGGGCCGGCCTCGTTCCGCACGGCGAGAAGCGGAACGTGTTGCGCCGTCATCTGTGACGAGGTTGCATTCTGGAGAAGCGAGAACACGGCGAATCCAGACACGGAAATCTTGAACGCGGTTCGCCCTTCGCTGGCGACGACCGGGGGCTTGCTGGCCTGCATCTCTTCGCCGTATGCGCGGCGCGGCGAGCTTTACACGACCTGGCGGCGCGACTTTGGGGCGAATGGCGACGCTGCAATTCTGGTCGCCAAGGCGGCGTCGCGGACAATGAATCCGCAGCTTTCCGAAAAGGTTGTGGCGCGGGCCTATGAGCGCGACGCCGCTGTTGCATCGGCTGAGTATGGCGGCGAGTTTCGCTGTGATCTTGAGGCTTTCGTTTCTCGCGAGGCTGTGGAGGCGTGTATCGACGCCGATGTTTTCGAGCGAGCTCCGCTCGCCGATTGCAACTATCACGCCTTCGTCGACCCTTCCGGCGGTTCCGCGGACAGCATGACGCTGGCCGTCGCTCATAGCGAGGAAGGCGTCGCGGTCCTGGACGCCATTCGCGAGGTGAAGCCGCCATTTTCGCCCGAAGCAGTCGTTACCGACTTCGCCGCGCTGCTGAAGACCTATCGCATCGGCAAGATTCGCGGCGACCGATACGCTGGCGAGTGGCCACGCGAGCAATTCCGCAAGCACGGCGTCGAATATGTTCCGGCGGACAAAACGAAGAGCGAAATCTATCTGGAAACCCTGCCGATCATCAATTCGCGCCGTGTTTCGCTGCTAGACGACACGAAACTGATTGCTCAATTGATCGGCCTGGAGCGCCGCACGGCGCGGGGCGGCAAGGACTCAATCGATCATTCACCGGGCGCGCACGACGACCGCGTGAATGCCGCGGCGGGCGCGATTGTGCTGGCAAGCCGAGTGCAGGCCCCGATGCGCTTTCATATCCCAGAAACGGGCCCATCGCTCGGGACGATTATCGCGGCGAGGGGCGGCGGCGTTGCGCTTGCGGATGCGGAGAAACCCGGCGGATCGCCGGCAGGATCGACACAGGCGGCGGCCGCGACGGGACATTGGACGCCTAACAGAGGACTCGGGGAATGACGATCGAAGACGCAAGGAAGGTTCTACAGGATCTTGAGCAGAAGCTGGCCAGCCAGCGCGCCCGCCACGATGAAACGCAAACCGAAGCGAGCGCCATCGCCTTCGCGGCCCATATCGATGGCGGCGAGGCGCGCAAAAAACTCGACAAGCTTCACGCGGACGCGGCCAAGCACGGCGCCGAAATCATGTCGCTGGAGGCGGCGATCATCGAGGCCCGTCGCCGTCTCGCCGAAGCGCTGGCGGCGGAGTCCGATGACGTTGCCCGCGCCAAGGCGGAACAGGCGCTCGCGCTCTTGGAAGAGTTTGGCAAGCGAGGGCAGGAACTCGACGAAGCGCTAGACGCTTTCTTGGCGAAGTGGGAAGCATTGAAGAGCGACGTGCACCGTTTAGACGCGCTTGGGTATTCGCCCTCCACTTACGCGCTGATTGCGAAAAACATGCAATCCGCCGTCGCGACAAAATTCCAATTTACGGAACTACGCCAAGAATTTCTCGCCCCGCATCAAAGGCGCCAGTTTGTAACCGTTATTGAGGGCTGGGCCTTCTCCGTCAGGATGCGCGCTACGGCGCGTCTCAAGGCAAAAACCGCGGCGAAGGCCGCCTAAAGGATCAAACACCATGGCCAGCACAGATATACTTCTTTTTGCCAAGATGCAGGCGGAAGGCCGCGGAACTGGCCTGGACAAGGCCGCCTATCACGCGGCAATCGAGAAGCGCGCCAGCGAGACGCGCCGCGACGGCGAGACCGACGCGAAAGCCTACACGCGCGTTATCACCGAATCCGACGATGGCCGGTTGCTTTTCAAGGCCTACAAGGCTGCGCCCGCTCCGGTCTTTCCGCTCGCCGACGACGCCACCGACGAATACGCGGCGCACGGAAATCCTAAAGACGACGCCGTGCGGGCAATTCTGGAGGGAGCCAAGAGGGTGCAGGCCGAGGCGAAAACGAAGAGCGTCGTCCTATCGGACGCTCAAAGCTTCGATCGGTTTTACAATGCGCCCGAAAACGCCAAGGCAAAGGCCGCATATGATCGCTCGCTCGCGCTTTGGAGGGTAAAGTCGCCGCAATGAATCTCAATTCGCCCTTGCCCACGTCGTGCGTTCCCTCTTTGGCGCGCGGCCAGCGACTCGTCATCGCGCAAAACAAGAGCGAAAGTCCCGCCCTGCCGGGGCTGCCGGTATCCATTCCGGCGCTAACCGGGGCAATACCTAAGCGGGCAAAAGACCGGCGCGCGGTTGCTGCGGAGCGCGCGCGCCGGTCAACTTTCTAGGGAAGAGCGAAGGGGCTTGCGCCGCAATCATCGAGAGGAATTCACATGGGCAACATCAACACCGATCGGCAATGGTTCAAATCTCACCGCGAGACCAACTTTCGCATCCGTCGCGGATCGCCGGCGGAGATTGAGAAGATCGCCTGCCGGGTCATGGGCGCTGTGCCGGATGGTTTCGCTTCCTGCGATTTCGACGAGGAGCGCGAGTGGAGGGTTCTAGTGATCGACGTCGGCTCCGACACGCTTGTCCGAATGCCAATTTTGCGCCCCAAGGACGAGGCTGAAGGCCTTCCCGATTCTGGCTCGACAGGCATCGCAATCGTGTTTGGACAGCGTATCGTCATGGATAAGATAGCAGGCTAAAAAGGCGCATCAAATGTCCGTTTCGCCGTATGAGATCGCGATCAAGCTGACGATGCAAAACGCTGTATCTGGCGTGTTTGCGGTAATTGCAAAAGATGCGCTCAGACTAGAGGGCGGCGTCGTGCGGCTAACGAAGCTGTTCGGCGGCCTGAATACCACAACTGTTGCCGCCGGCGGCGCGCTCGCGGCATTGGGCGGAACGGCTGTTATTGGCGCATTGTATAAGGTGGCGAGTTATGGCGACAAGTTATTAGATCAGCAAGACAAGCTGGTGCGCGGGGGTATTGCATATAACGATGTTCTCAAGTTGCAAGCCGATTATTACAACAAAATCGCCAAGTCCGTCCCAACTTCCACGGCGGCGGAATATCTCAAGACCGTCAACGAATTGCGCGCCGTCACTGGCTCGACGGCCGAAGCCGCGAAGCTCGCGCCCAAGGCGATGATGATCGATGTGTTGCTCGGAAATACGGCCGGAACCAGCAAGAGCGGCGAGTATTATAAGTTGCTGCGCTCGTCGGAAATGAAGGGAATTTCGACCGACGAAGCGAAGCGCGACGCCTTCGCGGAGGAGGCTTACAAATACATCGCGGCGTTTGGCACGAAACTAACCGCTGGCGATTTCCAAACCCTGGCGCGTCGCGGCGGAACGGCTTGGATGAACGCCAAGCCTGAGGCTCTCGGCCCGATCAGCGTCCTGGCCGCCGATCTTGGCGCGAGCGGCGCCGGCACAACGCTAATGACCATGCAACAGTTGCAGATGGGCGCGACGACGCTTTCAAAACAACAGGGCGAAGTCCTTGAGCAACTCGGCCTGCTCGACATGAACAAGGTCACGCGCACGGGCTTTGGCGGCGGTCGTCTACAGGTCGGCACTGGCGGCATGAAGGGCTCACTTGAGCATATGGGCAATCTTCCCGGCTGGATTAAGGATGTCGTCTATCCGGCCATTGAAAAGGCGGCTGGTGGCGACGAAGCGCAGATACAAGCGCTCATTTCCAAGCTCTCGCCAAACCGCAACGCATCGAAGCTAATCGAGATGTTTGGCGCTCCGAAATTCCTTGACCAGCAGTTTAAGGATATTGGGCTCGCCGGGATGCAGTATCCGACCGAACAGGCTTATGCCCGCTACACGACCCTCAATCCCAAAGGCGTCAAGCAGGGCGTCGCCGATCAGTTCGACAGTATGATGCAGGCCATTGGTGCCCCCATTATGCAAGCCGCGCTTCCCGTCATGCGGGGCGTTGCCGACCTGTTTACGAATATCGCGGCATTCGCGAACGCTCACCCTGAAGGCGTTAAATTGGCCGCCGAGGCCATGGCGGCCATCGGCGCGGCGATGATCGTGCTCGGCGGCGCGGCGGTCGTGGGAGCGGCGGCTTACATGATTCCCGGCGGCGCCGTCGTTGTCGCGCTCGCCGGCATCGGGACTGCCATCACGACACTCGCCGCCCTGAATTGGGATGCTGTGGTTCCGTGGCTTGAGTTATTCGGCAAAGGAATGTCAACGCTCGCGGGGATCGGATGGGACGCATTGGTCGCGGGGATCAAAGGCATCGGGTCCGCGCTGGAATGGTTGAAGGAGAAGATCGGCGGGTTCTTCAGCGGCCTGTTCTCGAAAACCTCATTCGAAGGCGGCGGCTTTGGCGAAGGCGGCATGTTCCACAACGCCTCTTATGGTGGCGGCGGCGCGAGCGGCGGTTCTCGCGGGTGGAGTTCGTCCTATGGCGGCGGATCGACGCCGGTCGGGACGGGAAGCGGCAGCGACGTAAAGCGCGTCGTCGATGCCGCCGCGATGGCAAATGGCGTCAATCCGCGCGTGCTCTACGGCATCATCGCTGGCGAATCCGGGCACGGCAACCGTTACGACGTCAACGGGAAAGGCGAATCCTCCTGGAGCATGTTCCAACTCAACCGGGCTGGCGGATTAGGCAATACATTCGAGCACGAGACAGGTCTAAGCGTCACCGATCCGCACAATATCCCCGCCATCGCCAATTGGACCGCCAAACACATCGCGAAGACCCACAATCTCAGCCCGTGGCGTGGCTTTCATGGCGAGCGGGACTGGAACCCAAATTGGGGTAGCATGGGCTATAGTCCGAAGCGCGCTGGCAACGGCGCTCGCCCTGTCCCACCCCATCCCAAGCCGGCGACGCACGTGCATATTGAAAGTGTGATGACTCTCGACGGGGAGGTTCTTCACAGGAGCGTGACGCGACGCATGGTCAATGCATCAACTCACCCCACGACTGGCCCATATTTCGACGGTTCTCGCGCATGGTCGCCACCGGATATGGGAATTATTGGAATTTAAAATGCGCAACATCCTTCACGCCGTCGTCAACTTCGCCCGGGCTGCGTTCGCGTTGCTCAAGATGCGATGGCGGACCCGCTAGGCGCCGCTAGTCGACCCGTGGCGAAGCCTCGCGTTGCACCTATCTCCCTGCTATGCTTAGCGTAAAGCAAGTGAGGGGCAAGAAATGATAAGCCTTCAAGGGGTCACCCGGACTTGGATGGAGTGGGTATTTGAGCACGGCACAGCGACGGCTGAACTTGTCGTCGAAACGGATTTGCAGACCCAGCCCGGATTAGATGGCTTCGACGAAGCCGCTTTCAATGAATTAATTGACAGAGTAACTACAGCCAATGTTTGGGGTCACTATGACCGCATTCGGATCATCCCCACAGAAGCGCGATAATGCCGACAGGCCCCAATGGCGAGAAACGCCCCGCCGCCGTTCTCGGCGATGAACTCGACGCCGGCGAACAAAAGGCATTAACGGGGTCTGTCAAAGGGTTTCCACCCGGCGATGAAACAATCAAGTTCCTCGCCGGTTTCCGGATTGAACCATCCGTCGTCTCTGAATTCGACCGGAAACGGAACGATATAGAAGCCGTTCTGATCCCTTGCGCGGACTTGGACTAACTGCCCTTCTACAGGCGCGTCGGTATCGATCCAGTCGGACTCGATGATCGAGGGTTGGTCGTCTGTCATTTCCCGAGACCTCCCGTTCCCTGTGGCGCCTTGCGCAGCCTCACTCCCGGACCTTCCCCGTTCTCCTCGACGAAGATCACGCCGGACGATTCGAGGGCGGCGCGAATGGCGGCGAGGTTGTTAACATTTGGAGCGCGCTTCCCTTTTTCGAAGTCGACGATCGTATTTCGCGAGACGTTCGCTTTGCTCGCCAAGCTGGCTTGATCGAAATCGACAAGACCACGCGCGGCGCGGCATTGGGCAGGCGTTATCGACATTTTGCGCAACCTTGCGATTTTTGTTGACGCGCCCGCTCATGTTGGGCATATTGCGCAACGTCTAACACGAAGCGTAACCACAAGCAACCCCAAGCCCACGCCGCCGAAACTCTCATTTCGGCCAACGCCCTCGGCTTGCCAAAAGGAGGATGACCAGATGAAAAGCCCAAATAGCTCACGCCGCGCCCTCGCCACTGGCCTCGCGCTGCCGCCTGTCGTTGGACTTCCGGCGCTCGCTGGCGAATCGGGGCCGACCGTCGCCAACCTTTGGGATGATTGGCGTGCGTTCATCGCCGCCTATCTCGACGCGACCGCGAAGCGAGACGCGGCGTTCAAGGCCATGCCGTTTTGGGCGCAGCCCGGCCCCGGGCGCCTGTATTCTGATGGCTCTTATCGTGGCGAAACAATCTATGCGCCGCTCGATGTCACGATCCCGCCGCCGGACCGCCCGGACGATCCTAGGGTTTTCCGGACCGTCCGCCGCACGCTTGCTGATTGCCGGCGAGACTTCGAATTGCGCAAACAATGGGCGACCGAGGCGTCGGCGTCGGTGAAGAATGTTTATCGCACGCAACTCCGCAAACTCGCCCGCGTGCGCATGGCGCAGCGCGCCGAGATGCGTAAGGTCGGGTTGCCTGAGCTGGAACAAGCCCGGAGCGTCGCCATGACTAGCCCGTCTTATTCACCGGGG
>PLZT01000243.1 GCA_003152255.1 Methylocystaceae bacterium
GGCGAGCGGACGCGATCCCGCGAGCAGCGCCGCGAGCGCCGCCAGCACGCCCGCCTCGGCGAAAGGCCGCGGCGTCGCGAAGGCCTCGGCGTATTGCAGCGGAAGCCCGCCATAGGCGCCGCTCGCCGCGGCGACGCAAATCAGAATCGCCCATTTCAGCCGCCCGCTTGCGAGTTGGGAGGCGAGAGCCGCCATGGCCGCCAGCCACAGGACAAGCGCGGTCACGGTCAGCAGTTGCGCCGAAAGCGCCAGTCCGAAAACGGGGATCAGCGCGTCGACGATCTTCGAGAAGACGCTGAAGGACGACTGCCCGTCGAGCCGATAGAAGTAATCGGCTCCGACGCCGCTCGGATCGAGATCGGCGAGTCCCCGTCCCATGTAGATCATCGAATCGTGCAGCAGCCCATTATATCTGCGCCGCAAAAACCACAGAGCGACCAGCGCGACGGCGCCGACGAACGACACAAGGGAACGCTCGTTTAACAGAGCGCCGAACAGTCCCGGCGAAGGCGAGCGCGGCGACAAGGCGGTCGGGTTCGCTTCGGTGGACATATTCGCCCTCGATTGGGGAACAGACGGATGGCGTCCTTTCGCTTCCAAGCGAAACGAAAGGACGCCATCCACATTGTTCGAGATGTGTGTTCACGCGCACGAGCGCGAGCGGCGCCGCGGACTCCAGGCGCACATTAACTAAAACCCGCGAAGCGCTAATTTGGCGTTAAGCCGCCGCGCCGAGTGCAGCCAGATCAGCTCAGGCTGGCGCAAAACCGCTGTATCTTGCCGCAGGCGTCCTCGAGCAAAGCGTTCGACGCGGCGTAAGACACGCGGAAATTCGGCCCCGCGCCAAAGGCCGAGCCGTGCACGACGGCGACCCCTTCCGCCTCCAACAGCGCCGTGACGAAATCCGCGTCGTCGGCGATCACCTTGCCCTCCGGCGTCTTGCGTCCGATGGCCTCCGCGCAGGACGGGAAGACGTAGAACGCGCCCTCGGGCGTCGGGCAGTCCAAATATTTCGCCTGGTTGAGCATGGACACGACGAGATCGCGCCGCTCCTCGAAGGCCGCGCGGAAAGTCGCCAGATGATCCTGCGGCCCCTCCAGCGCCTCGACCGCCGCCCACTGCGCGATCGAGCAGGCGCCGGAGGTCTGCTGGCCCTGCAACAGATCCATCGCCTTGATCAGCGCGCTCGGACCGGCGGCGTAGCCAATGCGCCAACCGGTCATGGCGTANNTAGACGAGATGCTCGTAGATGTCGTCGGTCAGCACATGCACTTGCGGATGGCGCAGCAGCACGTCGGTGATTTTTTTCATCTCGTCGAAGCCATAGGCCGCGCCCGACGGGTTGGACGGCGAGTTGAGCACCAGCCATTTGGTCCTTGGCGTGATCGCCCTTTCCAAAATCTCCGGCTGAAGCTTGAAACCGTCCTCCATGCGGGTCTCGACCGTGACGGCGGTCCCGCCGCAGATCGCCACCATTTCAGGATAGCTGACCCAATAGGGCGCGGGAATGATGACCTCGTCGTCGGGATTGAGCGTCGCCAGAAAGGCGTTGAACAGAATGTGCTTGCCGCCCGTGGCGACGATGGTGTCCGACGCCTTGTAGTCGAGGCCGTTTTCGCGCTTGAACTTCTTGGCCACCGCCTCCCGCAGCGGCGGGATGCCGAGCACGGGCGTATAGCGCGTCTCGCCGCGATCGATCGCCGCTTTCGCCGCCTCGCAAATATGCTTTGGCGTGTCGAAATCCGGCTCGCCGACCGAGAGGCTGATCACCTCCCTGCCCTGCGCCTTGAGATCGCGCGCCTTCTGCGTCACGGCGATCGTGGCCGAAGGCTTTACGCGCGACAGGGCGTTGGCGAGAAAGGTCATGTCCGATATCTCCGGGTGTCGGGCGGCGCCTCCGCCGGACGTCGTGGCCGGCCTGGATATGTGCGCCGCACATAGCTGAGCCGAAACATAAAAGCCCATCGCGCCCGGAGCAATGAAAATCCGTCGCCACGCGGGCGCCGGCCGTGCCTATGATTTACGCGAAGGCGCTCTATTTGCTCGCACATCGCCGCAAGGGCGGACCAGTCGGCCGACGTTGGTGATTGTGCGCCGCAACTTAAAGTGCATTCGGCAAAAACGGACATAGGTCTCGCCTCGGAAAGCAGGACAAAACCAGGGAACGTCGAGCACGAGACGAGCCAAAAAATACTCTCGCCAGCGCGAGCGGCGCCGCTTGGCGGTCCTCGCGTCGGCGGGTCGTCGGCTTAGCCGCGAATCATCAATTTTTAGGCTGTTTATTAGAAAAAGTTAAACAACAATTAAAATTTGAAACTCTTATGCAACTTTCGTTGGGCTCGCGTGTTTATGGAGATAAGAAGCCGACGCTGGCATCGGGACTCGGCGCGTGAACTAAAGCGCGAGAGGCGGGAGGGTGGCGGACGGCTAGAATGGATCGCCAGGGGGTAGTTATGTCGCTCGCGGACAAGTTCGAAAATGAAATGGAGCCAGCTTTCACGCGCAGTTTCGACCCGGAAAGCGCGCGCAGACAATTGCGGATGTCGATCATGCTGGTTGTCGCCATGGGTTTCGCCGCTTTCGTGTTGGGCTTCGCCTCGCCGATCGACGCGCAAAAACCCCTGAAGCAGGCCAACCACGACTCCGGTTTTTCGGGCCGTCTGGTCTCGATCGGAGATAAGTAAGAACGCCCCGACATAGAAGAGCTTCCACGAAAAGATTTCGCCTCCCCTTGGCGAAGGCCCGCGCTGGAGCGATGCTCCAGCGCGGGTTTTCCGTTTTCTACTTCCCGGTCGTTCCCGTCGCGGGAGCCGGCATCCCGGGCATCGCATGATGGTCGTGGTCGTGCGGCGCGGGCGCTGGCGGCGCTCCAGCGGGGCCGGCGGTGTCCTTGTTATGGGCCTTTTCCCATCTCGCTTGCGCGTCCGCATCGTGGGCGTGAGCGGCGTCGGGGGCTTCGATCGCCGCGTCGATGACGACATCGCCGGCCTTCTCGAAGGTTAGCGTCATCTCAAGGCCCCAGCCGA
>PLZT01000592.1:0-12175 GCA_003152255.1 Methylocystaceae bacterium
ATCTCGACCGCCGGCATGGAGGCCTCGGGCACCGGAAACATGAAATTGGCCCTCAATGGAGCGCTGACCATCGGCACGTTGGACGGCGCCAATGTGGAGATCAAGGAGCGGGTCGGGGCGGATAATATCTTCATCTTCGGCCTGACCGCGGCCGAGGTCGAGGCGAGCCGAGCCAAGGGCATAGACGCGCGCGAGGCCATGGCGGCGAGCCCGCGCCTCGCCGACGCCCTGCAAGCCATGGCGATGGGCGAGTTTTCGAAGGACGACCCCACCCGCTACGCGCAACTGGTCGATACGCTCACCTATTACGATCACTTCCTGATCTCGAAGGACTTCGACGCCTATTGGGACGCGCAGGCCCTGGTCGACGCGCGCTGGCGCGACCAGAAGGCGTGGCGGCGCTCGACCATTCTGAACACCGCGCGCGTCGCCTGGTTTTCCTCCGACCGCACGATCAGGGAATATGCGCGGGAGATCTGGAACGTGCCGGTCTAGGTCGCTCTGGATCGAGTCCAACTTCCCCGCGACAATGCCGCGCTGGCGCGGCGCGTGGTTTTTCTCTATTGCTTAGCGAGATAACCACTGGCCGCGGCGAGACGCAGTGACACGAATCTCCGATAGCGCGGACGACCCTTGGCGCCTCGGGCGAGGCGAGATCGAGGCGATCCTTTCCGCCCGCTGCGGCGATCCGTTCAAAGTCCTGGGGCTGCACGAAACCCCGGCGGGTTTCGCGATCCGGACTTTCGTTCCGGGGGCCGAGACGGTCCATGCGCGAACGCCGGAGGGCCGGGAGATCGCCGCGCTGGAGAGCGTCCATTCGGACGGCTTCTTCGAGGGCTTGATCCACGGAGCGACCGCGCGCTTTCCCTATGTGTTGCACGCGCGAAACGCCGGCGGTTCCTGGGATTATCATGATCCTTACGCCTTTGGGCCGCTGCTCGGTCCGCTCGACGATTATCTTTTGGTCGAGGGCGCGCACCAAAAGCTTTATCAGCGGCTTGGCGCGCATGTCGTCAAGCACGAGGGCGTGGACGGGACTCACTTCGCCGTCTGGGCGCCAAACGCCCGGCGGGTGTCCGTCGTCGGCGATTTCAACGATTGGGACGGGCGGCGCGGCCAGATGCGCAAGCGCGTCGACAGCGGCGTCTGGGAGATTTTCCTGCCGGGCGTCGGCGCCGGACCGCGTTACAAATTCGAGATCGTGGCGGCCAATGGCGCGCTGACGCCTCTCAAGGCCGACCCCTTCGGCCGCGCCGGCGAGCTGCGCCCCGCCACGGCGTCGGTCGTGGTCGCCGACGCGCCCTTCCCGTGGACCGACGAAGACTTCCTGCGAGAACGCGCGCGTAAAAATCCGCGCCGCGCGCCCGTGTCGATCTACGAGGTTCATCTGCCGTCCTGGGCGCGAAGCGAAAGCGGACAGTTCCTGAGCTACGACGACCTGGCGGCGCGACTGATCCCTTACGTCGCCGATCTCGGCTTTACGCACTTGGAACTGCTGCCGATCAATGAGCACCCGCTCGACGCCTCCTGGGGCTATCAGCCCATCGGCCTGTTCGCGCCCACCGCGCGGCACGGCCCGCCGGACGGCTTCAAGCGTTTCATAGACGCGGCGCACCAGGCGGGGCTCGGCGTCATTCTCGATTGGGTGCCGGCGCATTTTCCGACCGACACGCACGGGCTCGCGATGTTCGACGGCGGTCCGCTGTTCGAGCATTCCGACCCGCGCCGGGGCTTCCATCCCGATTGGAACACCGCGATCTATGATTTCGGCCGCCGCGAGGTCGCCAATTTCCTGATCTGCAACGCGCTTTACTGGCTGGACTGCTTTCATATCGACGGACTGCGCGTCGACGCCGTGGCGTCGATGCTCTATCTCGATTATTCGCGAAAGTCCGGGGAATGGGCGCCCAATCCCGACGGCTCCAATGACAATCGCGACGCCGTGGCCTTTCTCAAGCGCTTCAACGAGACGGTCCACGATCTATTTCCCGGCGTGATCACGCTGGCGGAGGAATCGACCTCCTGGTCCGGCGTGTCGCGGCGGACCAGTCAGGGCGGTCTCGGCTTCGACTTCAAATGGAACATGGGCTGGATGAACGACACGCTGGCCTATATGGCCACGGATCCCATTCACCGAAAATGGCGCCACGACAAGCTGACCTTTGGCCTGCTCTATGCGTTCTCGGAGAATTTCGTCCTGCCGCTCTCGCATGACGAGGTCGTGCATGGCAAAGGCTCGATCATCGGTAAAATGCCCGGCGACGAATGGCGCCGGTTCGCGGGCGCGCGCGCCTATTACGGCTTCATGTGGGGGCAGCCGGGCAAGAAGCTGCTGTTCATGGGGCAGGAATTCGGCCAGACGAGCGAATGGAATTTCGATCGCGGGCTCGAATGGTGGCTGCTTGACCACGCGCCGCATCAGGGTCTGCGCGATTTCGTCCGCGACCTCAATCGCCTTTATCGCGAGCGCGAAGCGCTTCATGCGCGCGACTGCGAGAGCGAGGGCTTTGAATGGATCGTCGTGAACGACGCCGATAACTCGGTCTTCGCCTTCGCCCGTTTTGGCGAAAACCGCTCGAAACCGGTCGTCGTCGTCTCCAACTTCACGCCGGTGACGCGCGAAAACTACCGCCTCGGATTGCCGCGCGCGGGTTGCTGGCGCGAAATTCTCAACTCCGACGCGACGGTCTATGGCGGCGGGGGACTGGGGAACCTTGGCGAAATCGTCGCGCGCCCGGAAAAGTTTGACTCGTTTCCGGCCAGCGCGGCGGTTCTAGTGCCGCCGCTCGCGACTATCTTCTTCGAATATGATTCCGATGAGCTAGAATAAGTTCGAATCTTGGGAAAGACCGATGACGCCCGCCCCACACGCCCCGCTCGCTCGACACGCAATGGCCTATGTGCTCGCCGGCGGGCGCGGCTCTCGGCTGATGGAACTCACCGACCGACGCGCCAAGCCAGCGGTTTATTTTGGCGGCAAGTCGCGCATCATCGATTTCGCGCTGTCCAACGCGCTGAACTCGGGCATCCGGCGCATCGCCGTGGCGACCCAGTACAAGGCCCATAGCCTGATCCGCCATTTGCAGCGCGGCTGGAGCTTTTTCCGCACCGAGCGCAACGAGAGTTTCGACATTCTGCCGGCGAGTCAACGCGTTTCCGAGGATCACTGGTATCTCGGCACCGCCGACGCGGTGTTCCAAAACATCGACATCATCGAGAGCTATGACCCAAAATTCATCGTGCTGCTGGCCGGCGATCACATCTACAAGATGGATTACGAACCGATGCTGCAGCAGCATGTCGACCAGGGCGCGGATGTGACCGTTGGCTGTCTCGAGGTCGCGCGCGCCGAGGCTTCCGGTTTCGGCGTCATGGCCGTCGACGCGAATAATGTGATCCACTCATTTCTGGAAAAGCCCAAGGATCCGCCGGCCATGCCGGGCCATCCCGACAAATCGCTCTGCAGCATGGGCATCTACGTGTTCGAGGCGAAGTTTCTCTATGAGCAGTTGCGACGCGACGCGGCAGACCCGCGATCCAACCACGATTTCGGCAAGGATATCATCCCCTATATCGTCACGCATGGACGGGCGGTCGCGCATCATTTTTCGCGCTCCTGCGTGCGCTCCGCGAACGAGCAGGAAGCCTATTGGCGCGATGTCGGCACGGTCGACGCCTATTGGGCCGCCAATATCGACCTCACCGATTTCACGCCGCATCTCGATCTTTACGACCGCGATTGGCCGATCTGGACCTATGGCGAAATCACGCCGCCGGCGAAATTCGTGCATGATCAGGTGGGTCGAAGGGGACAGGCGCTGTCGTCGCTGGTGTCGGGCGGCTGCATCATTTCCGGCGCGACCTTGCGGCGCACGCTGCTGTTCACATGGGTGCGCGTGAATTCATACGCGAGCGTCGAGAACGCGGTGATTCTTCCATACGTCGACATAGGGCGCTCGGCCCGGCTCACCAATGTCGTCGTCGACCGCGGCGTGCAAATTCCGCCCGGGCTCGTCGTCGGCGAAGACCCAGCGCTCGACGCGCGCCGCTTCAGACGCACCGACCAGGGAGTCTGTCTGGTCACCCAGCCGATGATCGACCGGCTGTCGCAATGAGGCGCGTGGAGACGCTGGCGGTCGCCTCCGAAATCACGCCGCTCCTCAAGACCGGCGGCCTCGCCGATGTCGCGGGCGCCCTGCCCGCGGCGCTCAAGGCGGAGGGCGTCGAAACAAGGACGCTGATCCCCGGCTATCCCGGCGTGCTGGCGGCGCTCGGCCACGCGCGAAGCCTGTTCGAGTTCGAGGCGTTTTTCGGCGGCCCGGCTCGGCTTCTCGGCGCGAGCGCGGCCGAACTGGATCTATTCGTCTTGGACGCCCCACACCTCTATGTCAGAGAGGGCGGCCCCTACGCCGGGAGCGACGGAGCCGATTATCCGGACAACGCCTTGCGCTTCGCCGCGCTGGCGCGGGCCGCGAGTCTAATCGCGCAAGGGCTGCTGCCGAACTATCGTCCCGATATTCTTCACGCGCATGATTGGCAGGCGGCGCTGACGGCGGCCTATCTGCGCTACGGCGGCGAGCCGCGCCCGGCGACGGTTTTCACGATCCACAATCTGGCCTTCCAGGGCAAATTCCCCAAGAGCATATTGCCCGCGCTCGGTTTGCCCACGCACTCCTTCGCGATCGACGGCGTTGAATTTTACGGCGAAGTCGGTTTTCTGAAAGCGGGACTGCAATTTTCCGACCGCATTACAACGGTGTCGCCGAGCTACGCGGCCGAAATCATGACGCCGGAATCCGGCATGGGCCTCGACGGGCTTTTGCGCGCGAGAGGCAGCGATGTCGTTGGAATTCTCAACGGCGTCGACGAGAGCGTCTGGAATCCGGCCAGCGACACGCGCATCGCCGCGCGCTACGATTTGTCCTCCCTGGCGCTTCGCGCGAAAAACAAGACCGAGTTGCAACAGCGCTTCGGCCTGCGCGCCGACCCGCAATTCTTTTTGATCGGAGTCGTCAGCCGCTTGTCGTGGCAAAAGGGGCTCGATCTCCTGATCGAAGCCTTGCCCCAAGTCATCGGGCCAAATTGCCAATTGGCGCTGCTCGGCGCCGGCGACAAGCCGCTCGAACAGGGTTTCACGGAGGCGGCGCGCAAGAATCCCGAGGAAGTCGGCGTCAAGATCGGCTTCGATGAGGACATCGCCCATCTCATGCAGGCGGGCGCGGATGTGATTCTCGTCCCCTCGCGTTTCGAGCCCTGCGGGCTCACGCAGCTTTACGCCTTGCGTTACGGCGCCGCGCCGGTTGTCGCGTGTGTCGGCGGCCTGCGCGACACGATTATCGACGCTAACGAAATGGCGCTTCGAGCCGGCGTCGCGACAGGCTTTACATTTTCGCCGGTGACGGTCGATGCGTTGGTGGCGACATTGCATCGGGCGCGAAGTCTTTTCGCCGACAAGGAACAATGGCGCCAGTTGCAGGGCAATGGCATGAAGACCGACGTTTCCTGGCGTCATCCCGCGCGGCGCTATGCCGAGCTTTATCGCGACCTGCTCGCGGCCCGCGCCGCGTCAGGAGCGCCATGACGCGCATTACGGAAGGCGCGCCCGAGCCGCTCGGCCTGACGCTGACGGCGACGGGCGCCAATGTCGCGGTCTTCTCCAGGTCGGCGCGAGCGATCGATCTCTGCCTGTTTGACGAAGCGGGCGAGGTGGAACTCGAACGCGTTCGCATCGGCCATCGCACCGGCGACGTGTTTCACGCGCATGTCGAGGGACTGAGCGAGGGCCGGCGTTACGGACTGCGCGCTCACGGCCCCTATGAACCCGAAAAGGGCCCGCGCTTCAACGCATCGAAACTTCTGGTCGATCCTTACGCGTTGAAGCTCGACCGGCCCTTTGCCTTGCACCCCTCGGTGTTCGGCTATGAGGCGGACGACGCGGCGGCGGATCTCTCCTTCGATCGCGGCGACA
Source organism: Methylocystaceae bacterium (assembly GCA_003152255.1). The sequence goes on from PLZT01000592.1 coordinate 5,969, forward strand.
GCGCGCCCTTCACGCCAAAGGGCGTCGCCACGCGCCCTTCGCGCGCCGATACATCCGCTCGGCCTCGACACGCGTGGGAGGACACGATCCTCTATGAACTGCATGTCAAGGGCTTCACCAAGACTCATCCGGACGTGCCGGAGGCGCTGCGCGGAACCTTCAAGGGTCTCGCGTGCGAGGCCGCGATCGCGCATCTCACGCGGCTTGGCGTCACCGCTGTTGAACTCATGCCCTGCGCGGCTTGGATCGATGAACGCCATCTGACCGGGCTCGGCCTTTCCAATTACTGGGGCTATAACCCAATCGCGTTGATGGCGCCCGATCCGCGGCTCGCGCCCGGCGGTTGGGACGAGGTGCGGGAAGCGGTCGCGGCGCTGCACCGAGCGGGGCTCGAGGTCATCGTCGACGTCGTGTTCAACCACACCGGAGAAGGCGATGAGCTCGGCCCCACGCTGTCGCTGCGCGGCTTGGATAATGCGACCTATTATCGACTGCGTTCGGATGCGCCGCGCCATTACGTCAACGACGCCGGCTGCGGCAATATTCTCGCGATGGACCGCGCGCCGGTCGCCCGCCTCGCGCTCGACGCCTTGCGCGCCTGGGCCGAGTATGGCGGCGTGGACGGCTTTCGTTTCGATCTCGCGACAACGCTCGCGCGCCGAACCGAAGGCTTTGACGCTCAGGCGCCGTTTCTCGCGGCGCTGCTGCAAGACCCCGTATTGCGCGAACTAAAGCTCATTGCCGAGCCGTGGGACATCGGCCCAGGGGGCTATCAGCTCGGCAAGTTTCCGGGGCCGTTCGCGGAGTGGAACGATCGCTTCCGCGACTGTGTCAGGCGCTTCTGGCGCGGCGACGACATTGGCGTTGGCGAGGTGGCGACGCGCGTCGCGGGGTCGCGGGATTTCTTCGAGGCGCATCGCCGCCCGTCAAGAAGCATAAATTTCATCACGGCGCATGACGGCTTCACATTGCGCGATCTCGTGTCTTATTCGCGCAAGCGCAACGACGCCAATGGCGAAGACAACCGCGACGGGACGAACGAGAACTTTTCCTGGAACAATGGAGTCGAGGGCGAAACGGGCGACGACGCCATCCTCGCGGCGCGCGGCAAGGATCAACGCAATCTGCTGGCGAGCCTGCTGCTCGCGCGCGGAACGCCCATGCTGTCAATGGGCGCGGAGCTTGGCCAGACGCAGGCCGGCAACAACAACGCCTATGCGCAAGACAACGAAACCGCCTGGCTCGATTGGAACGGGGCGGACCAGGAACTGCTGGCGTTCACGCGGGACCTGATCGCGCTGCGCAAAGACACTCCCGCGCTGACGCGCGACAGCTTTCTGACGGGCGCGCCACTCGACGAGACGCTCATTCCCGACATCGAATGGCGCCGCGCCGATGGCGCTCTCATGCGCGAGGAAGATTGGCGCGACGGTTCCGCGGCGACGCTGCTCGCCTGTCTCTATGCGCCGACGGAAGGCGCGCGCGACGCCGATCGCGTGGCCATTAGCTGGCATAGAGGGGCGGAGACCGTGACCGTCACGCCGCCGCCGCCACGCGACGGTTTCGATTGGACCATTCGCCTCGCGACGGTGCCCGCCGAGCTAGCTCCAAACGGCGTCGCGGTCGCCGCGCGCTCGGTCGTCGTCTTGCGCGAACAGGCCGCGACCCAAGGCCGTCGATTTGACAGGGAAGCGCCGCCCGAACTCCTCTCGGCGCTGGCGCAAGCGGCGGGCGTGGCGCCCAGTTGGCGGGACGTCGACGGCGCGGAGCACGCGGTTCCGCGCGAGACCATCGAAGCNNGCGCGGCGTTTCGCGACGACGAAGACATATTTTTGCGCCTTCCCGTCCGCGATGGGCGCGCGGCGACGAGGCTGCGGCTCGCGCTCGAAGACGGCGAGCGGCGCGACGTCGATCTTCGCGCGGGCGATTTGGAGACCATCTCCTGGCGCGGCGTGGACGGCCGAGTCCTTGAGGGCCTGCGCGCGCGCCTGCCGTGCTTGCCGCTCGGACGACACATTGTTTCGCTGGAGGGGACCGATTGCCGCCTCACCGTCGCGCCGCGCCGCTGCCATGCGCCACGAATCGACGGGCGCGCGTTCGGCCTCGCGGCGCAACTCTATTCGCTGCGGCGCGACGGCGACCAGGGCGTCGGCGATTTCACCACCCTGTCTCAACTCGGCGCGCTCGCGGCCGAGCACGGCGCGGCGATCGTCGCGATCAACCCGCTGCACGCGCTGTTCGCCCAGGATCGCGAGCGCGCAAGCCCCTATTATCCGTCCGACCGTCTCTTTCTCGACCCGATCTATCTCGACATCGTTCGCGGCGGAGATTTTTTCGACGCGCCGAACACCGGACGGCTGGTCGACTATCCCGCGGTTCACGCCTTGAAGCAGGAGTTTCTCGAACGCGCATTCAAGGGCGTCGAGCAATTCGCTCAAGCCCAGCCGGGCGCGCGGGCATCGCAAGATTTCGAAAGCTTCATCGCGAACGGCGGCGACGCTTTGTTTCGCTTCGCCTGTTTCGAGGCGATCAGTGAGCAGCGCGGCGGCGAAGACTGGCGGCGCTGGCCGGGGCCGCTGCGCGATGGAGAGCCGCTCGCGTTGGCAAGCTTCGCCCGCGAAAACGCTAGCCGCATCCGCTATCATCAATATCTGCAGCAGCTGTGCGAAAGCCAGTTGGCGCAGGCGGCGCGAGACGCGGGGAATGCTGGCCTCACGCTCGGCTTTTGCCGCGATCTCGCCGTTGGGGCGGCGCCCGACGGTTGCGAGAGCTGGCGCGGCGCGGCGCATCTTCTCAAGGGCTTTTCGATCGGCGCGCCCCCCGATGGTTTTACGCGAGAGGGCCAGAACTGGGGCCTGCCGCCGCCCGATCCGCTGCGATGGAAGGCCGAGGGTTGCGAGAGCTTCGGCAAGCTCTTGCGCGCGAATATGCGCCACGCCGGCGCGCTGCGCATCGATCACGTCATGGGTCTGGCGCGGCTCTTCGTCGTGCCGGAGGGAGGCAAACCGCTGGAGGGCGCCTATCTATCCTATCCGCTGGACGATCTGCTCGCCGAACTCGCGCTCGAATCCCAGCGCGCCCAATGCATGGTGATCGGCGAAGACCTCGGCACGCTGCCCTGGGGCTTTTCCGCGCGATTGGCCGACTCCGGGATATTGAGCTACCGGGTGTTGTGGTTCGAGCGGGAAGGTGAGGGCTTCGCGCCCCCGGCGCATTATGCGCGAATGGCCATGGCCTGCGTCTCCACCCATGATTTGCCGACGCTCAAAGGCTGGTGGGAAGGCTCGGACATCGCCGAGAAGCTGGCGCTTGGCCTGCTGAGCGAAGAGGACGCGCGAAAAGAACGGGAGACGCGGCGCGAGGACCGGCGCCTGCTGCTGGCGGCCCTCGCGCGCGAAGGACTGCTCGCGGAAGAAGGACTGCTCGCGGAAGACGTCAATTCAGACGTTGCTTTCAGCGACGATCTCGCCGGCGCCGCGCACGCCTATGTGGCGCGCGCGCCCGCGCTGTTGGCGATGGCGCAAGTCGACGATCTCGCCGGCGAAACGATCGCCGTCAATCTGCCGGGAACCGATCGGGAGCGCCCAAACTGGCGGCGCAAGCTCGACCCGAAAATGGCGGTTCTGTTCGAAAGCGGTCTGGCGCAAGCGATTTTAAATGGGCTTCGCCGCAATCTGGACTAGATTTCGGCGGCATATCCGCTAAACGCGGGGCTGGAACGCCACAAAATTTGGACCCGAATGAAGCAGGCGAGATTGCGTGACTAGCGACAGCTCCCGGCGTCTTTGCCTGGCGCTCGTTGGCGCCCTGTGCCTGCCAGCGGCGCCGTTGCGCGGCGATCCCGCGCTCGCGCAAGATAATCAACAAGACAAGCATGGGGCCAGCACGACGGATGGCCCCGAACTTTCCAGTAAGCGCCTCGAATTGCGCGGCGTGCAGGACACGCTGAACACCTCGGACGAACAAAGACGCAAGATCGAAAGCGAAATCGCGGCGCTGAGAACCGAGCGCGAGCGGCTCAATCAGGCCTTGCTCGACGCCACCGCGCGACTGCGCGCCACCGAAGAAAGCGCCGCCGAGGTCGAGCAAAAGCTCGAATCGCTGAAGGGCGGCGAGAACGCCATCGTGCAATCGCTGCGAAGCCGCCGAGCTCTCGTCGGCGAGGTTCTCATGGTGTTGCAACGCATGGGCCGCCGACCGCCGCCGGCGCTGTTGGCGCGGCCCGAGGATATTTTGGAGGCGATCCGCACATCCATGGCGATTGGCGCGGTGCTCCCGCAAATGCGGGCGGAAACGGCCGCGCTGCAGGCCGATCTCACGCATTTGCTCGCGCTGCGCGACGAGATCCGGACGCAGCAAGCCAAACTGGCGCGCGAAAAGGAGCAGCTCGTCTCCCAACGCGCGACGCTGGCTCCGATGATCGAGGCGCGGCAGGAGGCGCTTCGGGAAAAGCAAACCGCGCGAGACGCACAGGCCGAACGTATCCGGGGGCTGGCTGCTCAGGCGACGAGCATCAAGGATCTGATCGCCCGCATGGAGGGCGAAAGCGAAGCCGCGAGACGCGCGGCGCAGGCGGCGCGCGACGCCGACGCGGCCCGCGAAGCCGCGGACGCCGCCCTGTCGCGCGAGCAACGGGCCAAGGCGCGGGCGGCCCCCTTCCGCGACGCGGCGCGTCTCGCCCCGGCGGTCGCCTTCGAACATCTAAAGGGCCGCCTGCCGTTGCCGACGACCGGCCCGGGGCTGCGCCGCTTCGGGGCGCCCGACGGCTATGGGGGGACCGAAAAAGGCGTTTCCATCGCCGCGAAGGAAAATGGTATCGTCATTTCGCCCAGCGATGGATGGATCGTCTTTTCCGGGCCATATCGCAGCTATGGACAACTCTTGATCATTAACGCCGGCGCCGGCTATTATGTAGTCTTGGCCGGCATGTCTCGAATCAATGTGAACGTGGGGCAGTTCGTACTGGCCGGCGAACCGGTGGCGACCATGGGCGACGGGACCGCCCAAACCGCGGCGACGATAGCTATCGGCGCGAAACAGCCTATTTTATACGTCGAGTTCCGCAAGGACGGAACTTCGATAGACCCCGGCCCATGGTGGGCGCGGTCGGACATGCGGAAGGTTGGCGGATGATTCGGAAAACTGCTTTGATTGCCACCGGCATCGCCATTGGCGCCGGATGCGTCGCGCTTGGCCAGCAGGCGCGCTCGCTGGTGGGCGGCCCAGCCATGGCCGCCCCCGCGGACACATACAAGAATCTGAGCCTGTTCGGCGACATCTTCGACAAGGTGCGCACCGACTATGTCGAGAAGCCCGACGAGCAGAAGATGGTCGAAGCCGCGATCAACGGCATGCTGACCTCGCTCGATCCGCATTCCAGCTATCTCGACGCCAAGGGCTTCAAGGATATGCGGACCCAGACCGAGGGCAAGTTCGGCGGTCTCGGCATCGAGGTCACGCAAGAGGACGGCTTCGTCAAGGTGGTTTCGCCGATCGACGACACTCCCGCGTCGCGCGCCGGCATCCAATCCGGCGACCTGATCGCCGGCATCGACGACGAGAACGTTCAAGGTTTGACGCTCAATCAGGCCGTCGAAAAAATGCGCGGCGCCATCAACACAACGGTCAAGCTGACAATCCTGCGCGGCAAGGACAAGCAGAAGGTCGACGTGAAGCTCACCCGCGCCGAAATCCACATCAAATCGGTGAAGTCGCATAAGCAGGACGAGGACATCGGCTATATCCGCATCTCGCAGTTCAACGAGGAGACCGCGGACGGCCTTAAATCGGCGATGCTCAAGTTCCAGCAGGAGATTCCCGCCGACAAGTTCAAGGGCTATATCATCGATATGCGTAACAATCCGGGCGGCCTGCTCGACCAATCGATCCAGGTCGTCAACGCGTTCGTCGACCACGGCGAGATCGTCTCGACGCGCGGTCGCAACGCCGACGAAACGCAACGCTACAACGCGCGTCCAGGCGGCGATCTCTCCAAGGGCAAGCCGGTGATGGTGCTGATCAATGGCGGCTCCGCCTCGGCCTCGGAGATCGTGGCCGGCGCCTTGCAGGATCATAAGCGCGCGACGCTGATCGGCACGCGCTCCTTCGGCAAGGGTTCCGTCCAGACGATCATTCCGCTGGGCGGGTCCAATGGCGCGCTGCGACTGACCACGGCGCGCTATTACACGCCGTCGGGCCGCTCGATCC
>PLZT01000592.1:12229-12402 GCA_003152255.1 Methylocystaceae bacterium
ACCGGCCGAGCCTCCCAAGGACGCGGCTTCCGGCAAGACGGACAAGACGGCTAACTAGTCGCGAATGCCGCTCCTCTTCCCGGCGCGGGGAAGAGGAGTTTTCGTGCGCCCGGCGTGAGTAAGCAAATTGGCGACCTTTCTCGATTATATGAATCCGACGCGCTTCATGGCGC
>PLZT01000583.1 GCA_003152255.1 Methylocystaceae bacterium
GCGCGGTGATTTCCAGGATGACGGGCGCGGGATTCGGATAGGCCTCGATGTTCAGTTTAGTGAAGGCGATGTAGCCCGAAACCATGAACACCGCCACGCCGAGAAGAACGATCGCGCGACGCGTCAATCCGAAAGTGATGAGGAACTTCAGCAAGGTCTCTACCCCTGTCTATGATGGGATGCTTTTCTTCGGGCCGACGACGAACGTTAATCCGGCGAGTTTCCAGCAAGGGCGAAGGCGTTGCTCAAGAAAACGGCGTTGTCCGTGACGACGAGTTCGCCCTGCTTGAGCCCGTCCTGGATTTCGCGGAACCCGTTCTGGTCCATGCCGACCCGGACCGTCTTGCGCGTGAAATGGCGCTTGTCCGTCGTGGTCCAGACCGTCATGGCGCCGTCTCCTTCCCGCACGATGGCGGGGTCCGGCACGGCTGTCGCGCTGACGGGATCGCCGACGAGGATCGTGAAATTCGCGAGCATTCCCGCGCGCAAAAGGTGATCGGGATCGCGCACGTCCGTGCGCACGAAGACGCGCCGGCTGTTGGGGTCGACGTTCTGACCGAGGACGGCGACCTTGCCTTCGAACGCGCGATCGGGATAGGCCACGACATGCGCCTTGACCTCTTGGCCGACGCGCAGCAGCGGCGCGTCGTTCTCGACGACATTGGCGAACATCCACATCGTCGAAAGATCGCCGATGGTGAAAATCGCCAGTGGCGCCGCCGCGCCGGTGCTCGAAGAAGAAGGAGGAGCCGTGCCGGGCTGAACGAAAAGACCGGGAGCGGCGTTGCGCGACGTGACGTAGCCGGCGACGGGGCTCTTGATAATGAGTCTCGGATCGGCCTTGCGCCTTGCGATGATGTCGTCGATTTCCGCATCCGTCTTGCCGAATATGCGCACGGCGTCGCGCGCCGATTTCAACGCGCCCTCGGCCGTCATCTGGTCGGAGGTGGATTGATCCACGGCTTGTTGCGAGGCGCCGCCGAAGGATTTCATCTTTTGCGCGCGCACGAGGGTGACATTCTGCAGCTTCAACACGCCCGCCGCGGCGATCAACGCCGACTCCGCGTTCAGAAGATCGGGACTGTCGATCGTGAAGAGAACCTGGTCTTTCTCCACTTTGTCGCCGACGTTGGGATAGGCTTCGATGATGCGGCCCTGATAGGGCGTGAAGACCTGCACCAGGAGATTCTGATTGAAGTCGATGTTGCCGACAGCGTTCCTCTGCGGAACGAACGTCGCCGAACCGACCGTCTCGATCTTTATCGCGGCGACCTGCTTTTCGTTCAGATCGAGCGTCGCCTGGGCTGGAGCGCCTGCCGCCGCCTTCGAAACCTCCGCCGGTTTCTGAGCGCGCCACGCCGAATAGAGCTTTACGCCGCCGATCACTCCGATCAGCAGCAGCGCGATCACCACCGCGTATTTTATGATGCGACTCATTGGCAGTCCCTGTGAGAAAACAACGGCTCTAGCGCTAAGCTAAAGGGGCGTCATCAAGCCGGATGCTCACAATATTCCTGCACATCAAAGATAATGTCTACCTGTGACATTTGCCAGCACAGCTGTTATACAATCTTTATGCGTCGTTTCTACCTGTGATAACTCACGGGTTCAGCTAACACACCTGTGAGTTCTCACAGGCGCCACGGGAATTACCTGTGATATTTGACAGTAGACGTTGAGAGTAACTGATGAGCACTATCCCTTCGTCACGTTAGGCCGCGCGATTGGAACCGAGGGAGTCTCGCCCTCATCGCCAATGAGCCGCCTAGAACCCGTGAGCATCGAGCGCATTTTGAGTTGCTTTCGAAATGCATGGCGTCACGAGTCGATGGGAACAGAAACTACTGATGGCGAAGCATCTTTCCAAACTGAAGGCCGTTCCTCGCCATCGCGGTCGGCGCGCCGCCGCGTCCTTCGCATCCGTGTTGTTCGCGGGCTTGAGCGGCTGCGCGGTGGGGCCGGACTTCGTGTCTCCGCCGCCGCCAGACACGAATCGCTACACGCCGGAGAAACTGTCTTCCGTTGGTGGACAGCGTCTGGTCCTCGCCGAGGACATCCCGCGGCGTTGGTGGGAGGTTTTCCACAACAAAAATTTGAGCAAGCTCGTCGAAGCGTCGATCCAACATAATCCGTCGTTACAGGCGGCGGACGCGTCGATTCGAGTGGCCTATTACGCCGCCGAGGCACAGAAGGGCTTCTATCTGCCGTCGCTGCTGTTCAACTCGAACGACAGCAGCAATCTCCAATCCGGCGTGCAAAACGTGGTGTCGCCGAACGCCCCGACCAATCCTTACGGCCTGTTTCTCAAACAGCTGCAAGTGTCCTACACGCCGGACATCTGGGGCGCGAACCGTCGCAGCGTCGAATCGCTCGAAGCGCTGACCGACCAGCAACGTTACCAACTTGAAGCGGCCTATCTCGCGCTGACGACCAATGTCGCCGCCGCCGCGATTCAGGAAGCCGCCTTGCGCGGCGAGATCGTCGCGACGCGCGAAGTGATCAAGATGGGGCAGGGACTGCTGGACATATTGCGCAAGCAATATGCGGCGGGCTGGGTGGCGCAGGCCGACGTCCTCACGCAAGAAGCGGCGCTGGCTCAGATGATGCAATTGCTGCCGCCGCTCGAAAAGTCTCTCGCGCAGCAGCGCGATCTGCTCACCGCCTTGGCCGGGCAATATTCGACGGCCGAGGTGCCGGAAACATTCAATCTTAAGTCGCTGACCCTGCCGTCCAATCTGCCGCTCACCTTGCCGGGAAAATTCGTGCGGCAACGGCCCGACGTGCGCGCGGCCGAGGCGAATATGCATTCGGCCAGCGCGCAGATTGGCGTCGCCATCGCCGCGCGGCTGCCCAATGTCACCTTGACGGCCGATGGCGGCTACACCGCCTATAGTTTCGCGCAACTGTTCATGCCGGGCACGGGATGGTACACGCTGGCGGGCAATGTCACGCAGCCGATCTTCGAAGGCTTCACGCTGCTCAACAAACAAAAGGCCGCGGAAGCGGGCCTCACCCAGGCCGAGGCGCAACATCGACAGTCGGTCATCACCGCGTTCCAGAATGTCGCCGACGCGCTACGCGCGTTGCAGGCGGATACCAAAGCGGTGAAGGCGGCCGCCTATTCCGAGCAGACCGCCAAGAGGAGCCTCGAGATCATCAAAAAGCAATTGCAGGTCGGTTCGGTCAATATCCTCGCCGTGTTGAATGCGGAGCAGACCTATTTGCTGGCGGCGGTTTCGCTGGTTCAAGCCGAGGGCGCTCGTCTCGGCGATGTCGTCGGCCTGTTCATGGCGCTCGGCGGCGANNGGGGTCGAGACGGCGACAGGGTTCGACATACCCAGCAACGAGCAAATCGACAAGATTCAGGACGGTCCCGTCAATTCGAGCTGGTTCCCGAGCTTCTGGGACAATAACCAGAACCCCGGCAATCCGCCGCCGGCCCCATTCCAGACGCCAAGCCGCGCGCCGGGCCGCGCGCCGAGCAGCCCGCAAGTCGACAGCATCAACGGACCCGTCAACTCCGGCTGGTTCCCGACGTTCCTGAATTGAGCGAAGGCGGGGAGCCCGTCGAGGAGTCGCGGCAATGTCGCCACGGATAATGACGCCACGAATTACGAGGAGAAGAACCATGATGCGTCGCGCGCTGCTGCCCCTGCTCGCTTTCGGCGCCGCGACGAGCGGCGCCGTCGCGGACGAACTTCCCAGCAATGTCGCGCCGGTTCGCGCGGTTCCGGTCTGGGAGCAGACAACCACGGCGCCGAAATATTTCACCTGGTCGGGCGGCTACGCCGGCCTGCAACTGGGCGGCGCGTGGCAGCAACTCGGGGACACGTCNNCCAGCGGTTTCATCGCCGGCGGGCATCTCGGCTTCAATTATCAATTCGGCGACTCTATCGTCGTCGGCGTCGAAGGCGATCTCGAAGGCTCGACCGAGCATAATTACGCCTTCGCCTCTGGCGCCGGATTTGGCCTCTATAGCGTCGAGACGTACAATAATCTGCGCGCTTCGGCGCGCGCCCGGCTTGGCTACGCGNNCAGCTTCGTCACGGGCGGCAACGTCGACGGGTCCAATTACACGCCCGTGGGTTGGACCCTCGGCGCCGGCGTTGAATATGCGTTCATGGGCAATCTCTCCGCGCGGCTCGAATATCGCTACACCGACTATGGAAGCTCGACGATCTATTCCGCGGCGCCCGGCGTGACTTATGGCGAAAGAGCGACCGAGCAATCGGTGCGCGCGGGAATAAGCTACCGCTTCTGGGCGCCCGCGCCCACCATGACAGGAATATCCGCGAAATATTGAGCGTCGTCCGATCGTTACGCGTGGCCGCGCGAGCGCGACGACTTATACGTTTTGCGCTTGATCGGCNNCTCTCCCCGCTCGCGGGGAGAGGTACGGTGAGGGGCTTGGGGCATTTCGCGCCGCGAAGCGATCGCCAGCTATTGCGAACAAAACGAGAAATGTGGTTCACTGGGCCGCCCTGCCCCATCCACCGATTCGCAAGCGACGCCTTTGGCCTATCTGGAGAAACTCAATCCCGAGCAGCGACGGGCCGTCGAACATGGCGCGCGGGAGAAAGAGCACGCGCCGGCGGCTCCGCTTCTCGTCATCGCCGGGGCCGGATCCGGCAAGACGAACACGCTCGCCCATCGCGTCGCGCATCTGATCGTCCACAAGGTCGATCCGCGCCGCATTCTGCTGATGACCTTCTCGCGCCGCGCGGCGTCAGAGATGGCGCGCCGCGTCGAGCGGATCTGCGC
>PLZT01000617.1 GCA_003152255.1 Methylocystaceae bacterium
TTGTTGAAGTCATGCGCGATGCCACCGGTGAGTTGACCAATCGCCTCCATTTTCAGAACTTGCCGGAGCTGGCTTTCCAAACGTTCGCGCCTCTCGGCCTCCTTATCCGCGAGCGCCAGCGCTTCGTTGAGTTTGTCGTTGGCGGCTTTTGCTTCAATCAACCGCTTTTGATTGTCGCGATTGAGCGCCAAGCCAAGCACCGCGGATAGAAGCAGACTGGCCAAGAGTCCAAACTCAGAGAAAAGCGAAGCAGCGCGTGACTTACTGCTTCGAGTCGCGAAAAGCGCATTCTCGGTCCCTATCATATCGGCGATGATCGCGCGCGCGTGGTCCATTAGAGATTTGGCGGTTCTGAGGTCCTCGATGTTAGGCGCCCAATTCGTCGCCCGCCGACGGCGCTCGATATTTTCGCGCAGCACCGCGATGCGCTGACGTTCGATATCGCGCAATTCCGAAAGCCTCTCGACCTGTTGGGGATTATCGCTGACGGCTTTTCCAAGTTTGTCGAACTGCTCCTCGATCGCGCGAACAGCCGCGTCGTAGGGCTCGAGAAAATTTTCGTCATTCGTCAGCAAAAATCCGCGTTCGCCGGTTTCCGCGTCCTGCAATGTCGCCAGCGTTCGCAGCAGTCGCGACCGCGCATCCAATGTGTGCTCCACCCAAGCTTGATCTTCAAGTTGCTCGAGCAAAAAGACGAGCGTGATCGCGCTCGCCAAGGCGACGAGCATCAGCGCGCCGAGCGAGGCGACTTTCCCATGGGGTCTGAGGGCGAGGCGCATCATGAATCCTGGGAGACGGTTCAGATAGAGGCTACACTAACTCCAGTTGAGTGGTCTCGAAGGCGGAACGCCGTCAAATGCTTCCGTCCCTGTCCCGGGATGGCAAGGACGTGGCCATTACTTGCTCCAATTGAACGAATTGGAATTGCACGGCGAATTTCTCACCTATCTAAGTTGAACGTCAATCGCGCGCCGCATTGGGTTACGACCGGAGTCTTCGCGGCGCGTCGGCTCGACGGACAAAGCAATAAGCGACGCCCGATCGGGCCACGCCACGGGAGGCGGTTATGAAACGGATGCTTATGACTCTCGCCGCCGGCCTTGTCATGGTTTGCGGCTGGGCGAGCTTGGCCGAAACGATCGACACGCACAAGACTTTCCGACCTCAAGAAATCAAATGGGGTCCGGGGCCGGCCGGTCTACCCGCCGGAGCGGAGTCGATCGTTCTCTATGGCGACCCCAAAAGCACGGGCATGTTCGCATTGCGGGTTAAAATGCCGAAGGGATACAGCATCGCTCCGCATATGCATGCCGGGCCGGAGATCGTTACAGTCATCAGTGGCAAATTCATCTTGGGGTTGGGGCAAGCCGCTGATCACGCCGGCGTGGAGATCCTTCCCGCGGGAAGTTTCTCGTCGATGCCCAAGGGCGTGGTTCACTATGTTTTCGTCGACGAGGATTCGGTCATTCAGATCAACGCCGTGGGGCCCTGGGATATCGACTACGTGAATCCCAAGGACGATCCTCGCCTCAATGGGGCGCCTGAACCTCCAAAGTCGCAGCTCTATTCGTCCGAGCATCGGTAATCCGTTCGCGGGGCCGCCGTCGCTTCGAAGTCGCGCAGGGAACATTGCGCGGTCGCAAGCGTCATACCGACAGAGAAAAGTGATGGAGGAAGAACATGCGTTCCACCAAACTTTCCGTCTCCCGCGCCTTCGAGAAGTTCGCGTCCGGGATGACGAGCGCCGTGCGTAATTGCCTGCTGGCCGCTCCGCGCGCGGGCTTGGCCTATGCGCCCGTGAAACGGCGGCGTTCACTGGAACGTCCGCGCCGGAGCAACGGCCGCTAGTGAAAAGCCACGCGGCGGGCGTCCGGCAAAACACCGTCGCCTGATCAGGCCTCGCGGCTGTTCAAGGCGACGGCGGGTTTGTGGTGGAGTTACACCGCGCAAATGTCGTTGCGGAGCTTTGATCGCGTGGCGACCCTTCGGAGGAAGAGTCAAGTCACATGCCAGACGCGCGGAACACGCGCGTCAGAGGGCGCGACTCACTTTCGAAGCTGTGGGATGAAGCGCGCGGAGTTGTCGAGAATATGAACTCGCGCGAATCGGAAATTCCAATTTTGTTCAAAAAAATCCCCCATCCGTTCCGCCCCTATTCACCCCAGTTGGCAAGTCGCGCTCCGATCGCCGCCGCGAGTTTTGCTTCCAACGACGCGCTACGCTCGGTCACGCTCAGATCCTCTATGGCCTTGTTCAAGAGAGCCTTACGGCGTCGGTAGACATGGGTGTCGCATGGCCACATGACTGGAGGAATCGCCGCCTCGCTCCAGCGCCGCTCCTCGAGCCAGGAGACATCCTCCTCGCCCATTCCCACCTTCGACAATCTCACGCGCGTGAGGGAAATATCGGATGGCCGCGTCATTCCTATTCTCCCTTTTCGACTGTGCGGAGCGCCGGGACGCCCACGGCGAAACGCTCGATATATTCGCGGCGCAAGGCGAAACGACCAGCGGCCCGCGTCGCCTAGTGAGCACGATGCGCCACTCCGATGGGCAGGCGCCAATTTCTCCAAGCGCCGCCTTCGAAAAAAGTGGCCCGTGTCTTGCGCAACGACGCCAGATTTTCCCAGTTGGGTATCGTATCTTCGATGAGGCAAATGACCTTCCAACAGAAGATCACCACCTGCAGAAGAAACGTGGCTGCAAGCAAGGCTGGGGGACATCTCATGATCGACTCCACCGACGAGACGCGTATTCCTACTGCTTTCCAACTCGTTAACGCAGTGATTGTTCCCACTTTGAACCGGCGGGATCGAGGCGACAGTCGCATTTCGCTAGTCGCATTTGGTTCGCCGGCGGCGCTTCGTCCGCGCCCGCCGCTATCGGTACGGCGGAGCGCGGCCGTCCTTTGAGCCCGGACATCGATCAAGGACGATTTTTCCTCACCACGGGGACCCTGGGGTGAGTCCGCGCGTAATTCAGATGTAGGGATCGAGTTGATGGGTGAGCCGGGCGAACAAAGAGCAAATGACGCGATCTCCTGACCGTATCGTCAGCGTGGAAGGGCGATACGCGCAAGCATTGCTCTCTTTGCTTGGTGACTCTAGGCTAGGTCTCTTAGGGAGGTTCCTTTCCCTCCCCCATGTGCCGTTGAACTGTTGCGCGGTCAAATTTGACCGCGCAATTTTTTTCGATTGTCATGTTTTCGTTGTAAACTAGCAGGCGCGGGCGCGAGCGAAATAGAATGAAAACTCTGGGAGAAATTGATGATCGGCGCCGACAGCTTTAGCAGTTCATATTCCGAAGCGCGCGAAAAATTCCAGGAGGCCGCCGCCGCCGCCGGCGGTGGCGCGGAAAGCTTCAAACATCCCGTTTCCGGGCCCAGCGGCGAGGAACTCGCCACCGACGCCGCCTGGTTCGGCCCTTCGGAAGCGTCGCGGGTGCTCGTTTTGATTTCGGGCACGCATGGCGTCGAAGGCTATTGTGGTTCCGGCGCTCAGATCGACTGGTTGCGCCGCGAGGAATTCAAGCTTCTTCCCGCCGATACGGGCGTGCTGATAATTCACGCCATCAATCCTTACGGGTTCGNNAATCGGAATTGGGTTGATTTCTCGGCGCCTTTGCCGCCAAACCCGGGTTACGTCGAACTCGCGGAAATCCTCTGTCCCTCGGAATGGACAGCAGAGGCGCAGGAAGCAACGGCCCGCGACATCGCCGCGTGGCAAGCGTCGCGCGGGCCGCGGGGGGCGGCCGACTTTCGGCAGGCCGTGACGGGCGGCCAATATACGCATCCACTCGGATTATTCTTCGGCGGAAGCGGCGCTTCATGGTCGAGGCGCACGCAAACAGCGATCTTTCAAAAATACCTGGCGCGCGCGAAACGCGTTGGCTTCATCGATTATCATACGGGGCTGGGACCCTGCGGTTACGCGGAACGACTGACGGTTTTCCCGTCGGAGGCGCCCGAGTTCAAGCGCGCCTCGACATGGTTTGGAACCGCAATCACATCGACCAAGAGCGGAACCGCCGCCTCGAAGGACGTGACCGGCGATAGCATCAGCGGCTCAGCCGCGCTCCTACCTCGCGCCGAGTTTACGGGTATCGGATTTGAAGTCGGAACCGTCCCGACGTTGCGGGTTCTGCAGGCGCTTCGCGCCGACGCCTGGCTTCATGCCCATGGCGATCCGCGATCGGAGCAGGGACGACAGCTTAAAGCTCAAATCCGCGCCGCGTTCTATTGCGAAACCGACTGGTGGAAGGGCATGGTCGCGGGGCAATCATTGCTGTCGTGCCGACAGGCGATCGCCGGGCTTGCGCTCCAAACCGGCGTTTAAGATCTCTTCGGGACGTTCAACCGCGCAGCCGATAGCCGGTCTTGAAAATCCATGCGATTACGCCAAGACAGACGATCATGAAGAGCACTGTTATGCCGAGGCTGATCGCGACGGTGACATCGGCGATTCCGTAGAAGGCCCAACGAAAGCCATTGACCAGATAAACCACGGGGTTGAACAGGACGATCGTTCGCCACGGCGGCGGAAGCATCTCGATCGAATAGAACGTCCCGCCGAGGAAAGTAAGGGGCGAGAGGATCATCAACGGCACGACCTGCAGCTTCTCGAAGCCG
>PLZT01000231.1 GCA_003152255.1 Methylocystaceae bacterium
AAAATCAGCGCGACAACCACGAATTCCATGACGAACAAGACGTATGGAATCCCCAGCATCATCGGCGGCCGCGTCAGCCCGCCGACGAGCGGATCAAGGTGAGGTTGAGCTTGCATCAGCCGCCCGACAAGCCGCTGGTGAGCGAGGTCACAATAGTCGCCGCGCCGAAAATCAAGGCGATTCCGATAACCACCGAAAAGCACCACGACCAGGGAATACGAGAGGTCATCGCGAGATAGCCGACCGCCGCGACGGCGACCGTCGCCGCCGTCGTCGCGAACGTGCCGGTCATGAAGGTCAGGACGCCCGTTAGCGCCGTGTTGAGCGGTTGAAACTGCGCCGAACTCGTGGCCCAGGCCGCATCGCCGCTGATCGCCACCGCGATCGCCGCGACCGCCAATACAAAAATGAAATCAATGCGTCTGATCACTTCTCTTCTCCTTCACTGGCGATAACATAAAGAACCGATCCGCCAATCCAGTCTTGCTTGCCTGCGGGATGCTCGTGTTGCGCGACATCATTCGCCGGCGTCGCCGGCGCTTCCGCCGCCCGCGCTACGGCGGTCGAATTTTTGCCCTTGCGGGCCGATAAAGTTTTCAGGCCGTAGTAGGAATTCGTCACCGAGGCGACATAGCGCACCGTCTCGGAGATCGCGGGAACGCCTTGCGCTTGATAGACACGCTCCGGCCCCGCGTTGTATGCCGCCGCGACCAGCATCATGTTTCCCTGAAACGCGGTGCCAAGGTCTTTCAGATAGCTCACGCCGCCGCGCACGTTCTCGACCGGGTTGCAAACATCCGTGACTCCATACATCGCGGCTGTCGCGGGCATGAGTTGCATTGGGCCACGCGCGCCCTTTGGCGAGTTCAATTCCACGCCGAAGCGCGACTCTTGCAACGCTATCGCGAGCGCGAGTTTTGCGTCGACACCTTGCTTGGCGGCTTCGGCGCGCACGAGATCACGGATGCCTGATTCGTTCATGGCCGCTTCGCAATCGCTGGCGCCTGATATCGTGACTGTGGCCGTCTCAAGCGAGGATTTGCGAGCCTCTCCGGCCATCGCTACGCATGGAAGAATTGTCAACAAACACATTAGAAGCAAACGATTCGTCATCAAGAATCTCCGTCGTTGTGACACCGTTGCGCGTTATATAAAACTTTGTCAAACGACATTGGTTAGGCTAGATTCATTTCGTGGTGACGCGGAGCGGTGAGCTCCGCTTAATTTCTTCTCTTGTGTTTCGGCGTCGCGCTGGCGCTCGGAGCGTTGCCTCATTTATTTTTCGCCCGCGCCGCGCGATGGTTATGCGGGCGTCTGTTTCACCGCTTCACGGAGCCCGTTTAAATGTTTCGAGTTGTCCGCTTCTTTCTTGCCGCCGGCGTCGCAGCCTCGCAGGCTGTCCCCGCTTTGGCGGAAACCTTCACCACCGACCCAGAGGCCTGGCGACCCGTCTACTACACCGATTTGCGGTTTCCGACCGGCGAGGGTCTATCCTACGCCTCTATCTGGCAAGACAAGCTCGACGAAAATAACACCCAATCGCAGTCCGACGCCGTGTCGCCAAATACCAGCTACGCCGTTGGAAATCACAATGCGAACGAATGGCATTTCACCATCAGTTTTCAGACCAAGCTCATTGCGCTCACGGTCTTAAACACCGCCGCGGGATGCACCGACGAAATCGTTTCCCCGTCGCTCGATACGAAAATCCGCGTTTGTCCTATGCGTGTCGCCACTTTTGAAGACGACCATTATTCAGTCATCGACGGCGCCGGATGCTATCTCGAAAAAACCGCGGATCGTGGATTAGAAGACTCTACCGCGACAGCTGCTTATGTCTCCTATGACATCAACCTACGCGCTTTCAAAACCCGCTTTACCGTTGCGCATGTCGAAATTCCGCAATGCGCGCAGACGATTCCTCTGCATCCCGCCAAATGAGCGCGCCGGGCTCGTTCCCACCACCCAATCAGATCACCCACAACGCAGGAGTCGTCATGCCCCTCTTTAAGACCCCTCTTTCGCGACAAGGCCGATTTATGTGGAGCGTTGCGCCAGCCCGTGGCTTGTTGCGTCAATCACAAAAACGGCTTCCGCAAGCGGACCCTCCGATTTTCTGTCGGCGCTCCGCGCCTTCGACGCCGCCCCAGGCGCGGCGTTCTTTCTCCACATCGGCCTACGCCGCAAAGGAGATCGTCATGAGTGCTGCAATCGTCCTCGCCCTTGCTTTCCTCGTTTCTCCGCTACCGGCGACAGCAGCCGAGGCGTCGGCGCCCCTCGTCTCCCATCTTTATGAAAATCCGCAGGCGTCCGATCCATTGTTTTCTAAAATTTGGCCGGGCCTCCTTGACAACAACGATCGTCAAAATCTTTCAGTGTTGAACATCAAAACGGAACCCGGAAAGCACTCCGAACTGATAATGCAAACTGCCTCTCTCACTATTCCGGCCGGGCAGCTGATCGTTTCAATGTACAGCGGTCCCTTCGCCGGATGCCTTGGAATCGGCGAGCATCACGACGACGCTATCAGGGCCGTGCCGTGTCCTGCCCGCATCACTGTAATTCGTGACGGCGTCTACACCACAATCGAGGCCGGTATGATTTGCCGAGTTGCAAAGGCGACGTCTGCCACAAGCACTCGCGTATCCTATGACGCTAAACAGAACCGTGTTCTCGTCTCGACGTTTATCGCCGGCAAGCGCGTCACCGAAACCGACGGCGACACGACGTGCGACCGCGTTGTCCAGCTTTCTAAATAAGCAATTGAGCCGCGAGCTCCTTAAATGAGACGGATCATCCCTATGAAGTCTCGATTCCGCACCTTTATTGCATTTTGCGCGTCTCTGTCTCTTGCACTCGCCGGCTTGCCCGGTTTCGCTTGCCAAACAGTGACGCCGCAGCAAATCGAGAACGCCTTACAAAACGCTCCGGGCATCAACCCGGGGCTCCAAAGCTGTGCAATGGCGGCTATGGCCATGAAGGAATCAGGGGGCGGAAATACCTGTGCCGCCAATTCATGCTGTGTCGGAATCTTGCAGCTAAACGTCGGATCGTCCGGCGTCGACATGACCCCTGCTCAACGCGCTGCGTATCAAAACGCCGACCTTCAAACCCAAGTCAATGGCTGGACCGCCACGGCCAACGGCAATGCATCCAGCTCAGGCTACAAAACGCTTCTGGCCGACTACAATTCCGGCCAATCCATCGGTGGCGCCCCGGTTACCCCCGGAATGCTCGCTGCTTGCGAACAATTTGGCGCCGCGGTTTGCAACCACAATGTGAGCTCGCTTTCATCGAGCGGCGGATGCGGCTCTTATACCAACGGCGGGAA
>PLZT01000052.1 GCA_003152255.1 Methylocystaceae bacterium
TCAGCGCGTAAGCGATTCCGTGGACCGGAAGCACGAGCAGGAACATCAGGAGGTTCTTCGTGTTGATAAAAATCAGCGCGACGACCACAAATTCCAAGACGAACAAGACATATGGAATCCCCAGCATCATCGGCGGGCGCGTCAGCCCGCCGACGAGCGGATCAAGGTGAGGTTGAGCTTGCATCAGCCGCCCGACAAGCCGCTGGTAAGCGAAGTCACAATGGTCGCCGCGCCGAAAATCAGGGCGATTCCGATAACCACCGAAAAGCACCAGGACCAGGGAATACGAGAGGTCATCGCGAGATAGCCAACCGCCGCGACGGCGACCGTCGCCGCCGTTGTCGCGAACGTGCCGGTCATGAAGGTCAGGACGCCCGTTAATGCGGTGTTGAGCGGCTGAAACTGCGCCGAGCTCGTGGCCCAGGCCGCATCGCCGCTGATCGCCACGGCNNTCGGCCGCCCCTGCTACCGGGGCCGAATGTTTGCCCTTGCGGGCCGATAAAGTTTTCAGGCCGTAGTAGGAATTCGTCACGGAGGCCACGTAGCGCACCGTCTCGGAGATCGGGGGAATGCCTTGCGCTTGGTAGACACGCTCCGGCCCCGCATTGTACGCCGCCGCGACCAGCATCATGCTTCCCTGAAATGCGGCGCCAAGGTCTTTCAGATAGCTCACGCCGCCGCGCACGTTCTCGACCGGGTTGCAAACATCCTTAACTCCATACATCGCGGCTATCGCCGGCATGAGTTGCATTGGGCCGCGCGCGCCCTTTGGCGAGTTCAACTCCACGCCGAAGCGCGACTCTTGAAACGCTATCGCGAGCGCGAGCTTTTCGTCGACGCCTTGCTTGGCGGCTTCGGCGCGCACGAGATCGCGGATGCCTGATTCGTTCATGGCGGCTTCGCAATCGCTGGTGCCGGATATCGCGACTGTCGCCATATCAGGCGAGGGTTTGCGGGCCTCTCCGGCCATCGCTACGCATGGCATGGTTGTCAACAAACACATTAGGAGGAAACGATTCGTCATAAAGAATCTCCGTCGTTGTGGGACCGTTGCGCCTTATATAAAAATTTGTCAAACATCATTGGTTAGGCTAGATTCATTTCGTGGTGATGCGGAGCGGTGAGCTCCGCTTAATTTCTTCTCTTGTGTTTTGGCGTCGCGTTGGCGCTCGGAGCGTTGCCTCTTTTATTTTCCGCCCGCGCCGCGCGATGGTTATGCGGGCGTCTGTTTCACCGCGTCATGGAGCCCGTTTGAATGTTTCGAGTTGTCCGCTTCTTTCTTGCCGCCGGTGTCGTCGCCTCGCAGACAGTCCCCGCTTTGGCGGAAACTTTCACCGCCGACCCAGAGGCCTGGCGACCCGTCTACTACACCGATTTGCGGTTTCCGACCGGCGAGGGTCTATCCTATGCCTCGATCTGGCAAGACAAGCTGGACGAAAATAACACCCAAGCCCAGTTCGACGGCGTGTCGCCAAATACCAGCTACGCCGTTGGAAATCACAATGCGAAGGAATGGCATTTCACAATCAATTTTCAAACCAAGCTCGTCGCGCTCACGGTCTTAAACACCGCCGCGGGATGCACCGACGAAATCGTTTCCCCATCGCTCGGTACGAAAATCCGCGTTTGTCCCATGCGCGTCGCCACGTTTGAAGACGACCATTATTCAGTCATCGACGGCGCCGGATGCTACCTCGAAAAAACCGCGAACCGTGGCGTAGAGGATTCGACCGCGACCGCCGCTTATGTCTCCTATGACATCAAATTACACGCTTTCAAAACCCGCTTTACCGTCGCGCATGTCGAAGTTCCGCGGTGCGCGCAAACCATCCCTTTGCATCCCGCCAAGTGAGCGCGCCGCGCTCCTTCCAGCCACCCAATCAGATCACCCAAAACGCAGGAACCGTCATGACCCTCTTTAACACCCCTCTTTCGCGACAAGGCCGATTCATGCGGAGCGTTGCGCCAGCCCGTGGCTTGTTGCGTCAATCACAAAATCGGCTTCCCAATCCGCCCCCCCGATTTTCTGTCGGCG
Source organism: Methylocystaceae bacterium (assembly GCA_003152255.1). Next base: position 2,036 of record PLZT01000052.1, read on the forward strand.
CTCCGTGCCTTTGACGCCGCCCCGGGCGCGGCGCTCTTTCTCCGCATCGGCCTACGCCGCAAAGGAGATCGTCATGAGCGCTGCAATCATGATCGCAATTCTGGTTCCTATGAATGGAGCCGGCGCGCTCGATGTGGACCCTGCCTCCCACCCCGTCTCATTGCCGATGACGCCAATGGCAGCTAGTTCGCCAAAGCTCGCCAGCCTTTGGGCCGATCAAATCGCTGCCGCAAAATCGAGAGTAGAAGAGACCCGGGCCATTGCCCCCGATATTAAGTTGACCCCCGCTATCGACACCCTCACAGCGTCATTCAAAATCGGTACTGACACTCTTTTCGTGTCCGCCTTTGCTGGCGCTTGCAAGGACGCCGATTGGTTGCCCAAAGGCTCCGAAAATAGCATCGCTTACTGTCCCCTTCGCGTTGCAATCATTTCTGGCGGCGCGATGAAACTTTTAGCAGAGGCGCCTTCCGCGTGCGTCGCGCTGACGTTCGATCCTTCGGGGAAGACAAACAAACTATTAGACGATCCCGCCGCTCGAAATTTCGCCGTGTTCGACCCAAAAACGCACACGATCACCGTAAAAGCCCCGAGCACACAAACTCATTTCTGCGCGGCCGGCGATAACTCACCAATAAGTCTCGCTCGCTAGGATTCGAGGTTTTCTCCGATGAATCGCAATCGCGCCTTCTTGCCTTTCACTCTGGCGATAATTGCCGCTATCCACTCGCCAGCAAATGCCTGCGCTACCTACAGCGCCGCGGATATCGCAAGTGCTGTCGCAAATTCCCCTTATGCGTCGCAAGCCGTAAAAAATGCGTCATGCACTTGGGGCGGCGCCGGTAAGGCGGAATCATCCGGCAACACATGCGCGGCAACGGCAAGCGGCGGCGCTTTTGGCGTCTTCCAAATGACCCCTTCCAACCTTGCGGCGCAGGGAGTGACACCCTCTCAGTATCAAAATA
>PLZT01000620.1 GCA_003152255.1 Methylocystaceae bacterium
CCCAGATTTTACTGAATCACCTTGAACGGCTCTAAGCCTGCGAACGAGTTTCAAAAGCATCGTATTTTTCAACGCATACCGGAACGAGCTTATGACGCGCGCCGCGAAGTGGGCGGCGTCATAAGCCGCATTTCTCATTTGCGATAGTCGCTCTCGGGGAGGCTCCGCCTCCCCTGGCGCTGCAAGTCCCGCCTTGGCCTCTCGATGCAGCAAGTCGGTCGCACGTCGCGGCGCGCAAATGCGCCGCTCGATGCAACCGCGTTGCGCATGTCGAAGCGAACGTCGCCCGCGTTGGCCGGCGCCGCCGCGTCGGGGCTTGCTCCACCCCCACCGCTGCTCCGCGCGAGCTCGAAGGCGATTGACGCGCAATCGCCTGTCGAATGCACACGGAGCTGCCGATGAAAAGACCCATTTTCGACTTTTTTAAAACAAACGGATGGCGCCAAGATTAAGCTTCCCCGGTTTGTGGGGACGAGGCTTGATAACCTCGAAGTGAAGGCCTCCTACTGTCCGGATGGCATTGGCTATGTCCGAGGCGCGCGTCGAAAGGCGCAAGCGCTGCACTTCGACGTTATCGACACCCGGCCGACACGGCGGGTGGTGTTGATGATCGGAGGCCGTCATGGTTGATGAAATGCTTTTGATAGACGGGAAGCAACGGATCACAAGGACCGCACGACAAACGTCGAAATTTCTTATTGAACATTGTGGCGGCGACAACGAGCGGTTGACATGGTTGATAGCAAAATTCGTTGCGGAGGCTGTGTTCGAACAGAGGCCGAACGATCTGATTTACTGGGCTTGTGTGTTCTGGCGCTGCAAACGCGCAACGCTCGACGAAAAAGCTGCGCGTGAACTTATGCTTTTGCGTGAACAATCAAATAGCCGAGGGCATTAGCGGGAGACGGCTTCCTGGCCTCCTTGGTGGCAAAAGCGCCGCGCGGGTTTGGGGAAATGTTTGGGCTGGACGCGCGGCGGCGGCGTTGCTCGAACAAGCGTGGCTCGAGCTGGCGTCAGCGAAACGAGCGCGACGCAGGAAACGGTTCGATAATTGGCAGCAGCTCAAGGCTTCGCCGTCGTGGGTTGGGTCAACCCCGATGGTTGACCCACCACGCCATTTCCTGCTGCTGTTGTGCGTGGATAAGAGCAGCCTCGGCCATGCCAGCGTCCCGAGCGGCGCCCACGCGCCGCTCATTGTCGTCGATCAGAGCTGGGTCGTAGCGCGGGGTTGCCGGCTTCGCCGGTATAATCGCCTCCAAGACGGCGGCGACGAAAAATAGATAATAGGCGATCAAGAACCGGCCGATCGAGTTCATGATCTCACTGGCGCCATAGATGAGCGGAAAGACCAGTCCGGTCACGACAAGATAGATCATGAAGGCTACAACGGCGTAACCGGTCAACAATAGTAATCTACGAAAGCCGGTCGAAATCGTGGCGAGCATGATGGCCTCCTATTTTTCGTAGAGCGGCACAGTTTGAGAACATTTCTCGACGGCTTTATGCGCGAGAATAACGCCCAAATTGATCGCCTTCGTGGCGACGTCATAGGATGCGTAAGACACGGCATAGCTGGGGTCAGGCGTGAAATTCCCCGGTTGCGCGCCCGGCTCCAAATAGCATCCCCGGGCCTGACGAATGGTCGCTTGCGGGCCTTGCCAAATGGCAACGCGCAGCGGACACATTTTTACGTTGATGTTGGTGGCGGCGTCGGCGGCGACGATCTTGCAAGCGGTCGCGACATCGAGAACGCTCAACATTGCGATCCTGTCGCCGCCGCGCACGACAAAATGGGCTTCGCGCGCGGGCGCGTTGCCAACGGCGTAGCGAGTGTCGCCGGCGAAAGTGTAGCGACGGTTGTTCTGGTCGATCATATCCGCCCAAAGCCCGGTGAATGGCGCGTCGAGCGGACCGGGGATTTGAAGATCACGGTAGACGACCGGACGCCATTTGTCGGGGTTCGGCGTCAAGGCAAGCTCCTGCGCGGCGGCGCGGACCGGCAATCCGATCGGCGCGGCGACGCTTAAAACGATCAAGAGTTTGCGCATGGGAAGGCGTTTGTGCTGTCGCCGCCCGCGGATTCCGCGCGGCCCCGTGGATGTGAGTTGCTTTATAGGCTACATTGTTTACCGTAGCTAATGGGATTGAACAAGGGTGTTTTGGAACGAATGGCGAGCGCTTCGACGCAAAAACGGGACGCGAGGCTGGACGAGTTGCGAGGGCTCGCGATTTGCGCTGTCTTTGTGTCTCATGCGGCTCTGGTGTTTCGGAACGATTTAGAGCTCGCGCAAGTGTTTTCGTTGCCTGCGTTGGGCGTCGGCGTCGATTTGTTTTTTGTGATTTCGGGATATTTGGTCGTCGATCGGGCGGCGCGTTCGCTCGCTAAAGCAGGCGGCTTTTGGCGCGGCGCGTCCTCATTTTGGGCGGCCCGCGTCATCCGAATAGGCGTGCCGGCCTGGGCGACAATTGCGGCGCTGTATCTCAGCGCCCGCCTCGGTGCGTTGGAAGGGGTGCGCGGCGAGGATCTTGTCGCCGGCGCCAGCTTCTTCGCAAACTTCTATTGGGCGCCGTGCTTTGATGGGCGCGACGGCTGCGGCGATCCCCTGCTCTCTTCGCATTTTTGGTCCCTCGCCAGCGAAATGCAGTTTTACGCGCTCGCGCCGTTCATTGCGGCGCTTGGGCGGCGGTCGACGTGGCTTATAGCTTTGGTGGCCTTGGCGGCCGGGGTGGCGCTGGCGCGGCCGTGGGGCGGGTTCTGGTGGACGTTCCGGTTTGAGGCTCTGTTGGTCGGCATCGTGGTCGGGATGGAAACGCGGGGACGGGCCGGTTGGCTGAACCGTGTTCCAAAAATCGGCATCGGTCTCGCGAGCTATTGGCTCCTCGTCGCGGCGGTGCTGGCGCGGGTCTTATCGATCCGCGAAATTGGCGTTGGCCCTGTGGTGGTCGCGGCGATCTTCGGGGCGGTCGTGGCCGGCGGACGCGGCGCTGGCGACGCGCGCAAGGCCATGGGATCGAGCCTGCTTTGCTGGCTGGGCGAGCGATCATTTTCGATTTATCTCGCGCATCTGCCGGTTCTCAGCGGCCTGCGGATGGCGCTGCTCGATCTGGCGCCTGCCGGCGTCGTCGCGGCGCTGGCGGCGTTGGGCGCCATGCTGGCGGCCCTGTGTCTTGAAGGACTGGTGACGCGGCCATCGATGCTCGCGGGGCGGCGTGTCGCCGCGCGAATTTGCGAAGCAACCGGCTCGAAACCTCTTTTGCGGGTGAATGTCTCAAATGGATGACGAGACGCACGTCGTCGCGCCGGCGGAGCCGGACCTGCGGCGCCCGATGTCTGGCGCCGATCCTTACCCCCTGCGCCCCGGCTTTTCAGTACGGTGTCGATCTCTTGCCGAAGGGGAACCAAGAGAAAGGATCGCTTGGCGAGCGCTCCGGGTTGATCCAGGGAGCGGGCGTCGTCGGGGCGTTGGTTTCGCGCATGTGCCAGGCGCTTGCGAAATAATAGTAGTTGACGGGCTCGCGCGAGAGGCGCCGCCCGTGGCCGTCGAGAAAATCGGTAGCGCAATGAACGGCGTGGCCACCCGGTTGGTCGATGCGCCCGGTGATGCTGTTCAAGAGGCCCGGTCTACAAGCAAACAAGTGTACGCTCGCGGCGCGCCGATCGGACGGCAAAGGGTCGGTCGCTCGAATGACGTATGGCCCCCTCATAGGGTAATAGCTCGCCATGTTCTCGCGCTCGAAGGCGTTGTTGGCTTGTTCCTGCGTCGGATAGGCGACGCGATCGGTGAGCACCGGGGCGAAGGTGTCGGGCTCTCGCGCATATTGGAGCCGTCCGGGGGGGATTTCGGCAGGTGTTTGGAGAACATCTCGTGCGCGCGGCGGGGCCATATAGGCGACAGGCGACGGGGGCTCGCAGCCGCTCAAAAGGGCGGCGATCGGGGCGACGAAGGCGATTTTGACGGCGCGGGTCATCGGGCGCTCCACTTCGGTTCATGCTTCAGCAAACACAGATTATTGGCGCGTGGACGCGGTTACGAAAACGGCGGGGATTTATGGCTCCTTGTTTGGAGTCGCGGCCTGTTTGGCGCGATAATCCCAAGGCATGGCGAAATGGCTCGACCATAAGCCTTTGTATGCTTTACGCGCTTGGTCCTGATCCTGGAGATAGGAGCGAACGTGCTGATCCTCGGCGTCCGGAAGGCAGACAGCTAGGCCCTCTTTGATCATGTCGCCGGCGAGGTCCGCGTGTTCGGACGATGAGCAGCGGGCAATCCGCCGCCCATCCTTCTCACGCAAGGGGTTGCACGAAACCCATTTGTTCAGGGTCGCTGTCGTAAGCCAGGCGATAGCGGCGGCGCCGCATTGCCAAGGCTGGCGACCCAGATTGGCGATTTGATCGTGTTGACAGGTGTCGATCCCGAAAAGGCGATAGACGAGTCCGGTTTCAATGTCCCGGAATGTCACGCCGTCGATGACTTCGACCCTCATAGGCGTCGATTGCATCGGCGTCTTGGGTGTATAGACGTTTTGGGTTGACGCTCGTTCGGCGTCGACCGCCGTTGCGTGAAAACACAAGGCCGACGCCAGCAGCGATTTGTGAAAACGCGTCACGCGGCGACGTCGTCGGCAACGTGGTCGGCGCGCGCGGTATGCGCGTCGAGGCGAACGATTTCGAGATCCTGCGTGTAAATCTTCTCGCCGCCTTTGTCGTAGCTGTTGGCGCGAATGTGGCCGTCGATGGTGATTTGATCTCCGATATTCACCTTGTCGATCAGGAAGCCGCCGATCTTTGCATTGAANNTCGGTGCGCTTCTTTTTCTCGCCGGATTTCTGGTCGGTCCAGAATTCGTCGACGGCGACGGTGACGACGGTCTTCGCGGCCTTTCCCGAAAATTGCCGCGGCTTTTGCGAGACATTGCCCGAAATGACAAAAAAGTTGCGGGAGGTCATGGCTGGCTCCGTTCACGACGCTAAATAGTTTACCGACAATCACCAAAATCCGGCATGGCGTCAAGGGCCTTTAGGCGGTCGGGTAAGAGGCGGAAACATCCCGCCTCCACCAACCATCTGAAAACAATAAGCATGTTCGAACGGCCCTCGGTGAGTCAGCTCCGCTTCACGCCGCGCAAGCGAGGGCGATCTGGGCGGGCGCGGCGGCAAGGCAAGCTCGCTCGGCGCGTCCAGACGCTGGAAGAATTTCACCGCCGCTCATCGCGTGATCTGCTCACTTTCGGGAAGTTGCGGAAAAGCCCGCGAGGCGTCCAACGCCGCCGAAACGAGAAGGCGCGGGAGTAGACAAATCCGAACGTGTTCGATATTTGTTCTATGGCGGCGCACAGAACCAGAATTGCGACGCCGAACGAAATTCGAGAGCAGGGTTGAGATGAACGCCGTGCATCTTCGCCGCATCGATCCGACGCGCAACTTGAGACGCTTCTACCTCCTCGATGTGCGGCACGATCTTTTCGGCTGCGTTTTGCTCATCAAGGGTTGGGGGCGAATCGGCGCGCACGGGCGGGTAGTGGCCAAGCCTTTCGACAGCGAAGCCCTCGCCGCCAAGGCTCTGCAACTGCAGGCTGACCGCAAGAGAAAGCGGGGATATCGGGACGTTCCATAGCGTCGTTTCACCGACACTTTTTGCCCTCGCCGTGGAACAGTTAAAGAGAGCACGACACGAATCTGACAAACTTGACGATGCTGACAAACCTGACCATACTGTTCGTCGGAGGGTGTGTCATGGCAGTCGCGAAGAATAAGAGCGGTAGTTCCCGGAAGCCACGTTCCAAGAAAAGCCCTCCCCTCGCCATCGGACTTTCCGCAACCGGCCCCGAGCAGGGCGTAAGACCGTCCTTGGACAAGATTTCCCTGGCGTCGAAGGCGTTGAAAGGGGTTGTCGCGCGCAAGGCTGCGGCTAAGGGCGTGCTGTCGGGATTCGGCCGCGCGGTTTTGCGAGCGGAGCGTTCCGGCAATCCGGTTCGAATGACTGTGATTGTCGAACCGCATTCAATGTCACCGCGGATCGCCGTCGAAGACGTGACCTCGCCAGCACGCGACGAACTCGATGTGGCCTTGACTGCGGCGAAGATGCGCGGCGCGGCGCGCGTAGTCGATATTCTGAAGCGCGCGGACATGCTGACGGCTGACGCATTTGCCGAGGAGATCGGAGCGACGCGCGAAACGGTTCACAAGAAGCGCCGCCGGCGCGAAGTCCTTGGTCTGGAAGGACCGAAGCGTGGCGTTCGCTTTCCGAAGTGGCAGCTGAACCAGTCGGGAGAACTGCTTCCCGGCCTGCCGTTGCTGTTTCAGGCGCTTGGTGATCATCCTTGGGCGGTCTATCGGTTTCTGTTGCAAGAACACCCTGAGCTCAATGGCGACACCGCGCTCGACGCGCTACGACGGGGCCGCATCGAGGATGTGGTCGCGGTCGCGGGCTCCGTCGGCGCGGGCGCGTTCGCGTGATCGCGCACCCGTCTGATGTGTTGCCGTCGAAGGGTTTTGAATCTCGGCCTCTTGTACTCTCCGATGTCGCGACAGGCAGCGTCTGGCGACGGCTTTATCGGAGCAGCTTTCCCGATCCGCTCGGCCATGGCTTCAACCCGAGCCGGTTCAGCGACCCCGAGCTGAACCTCACTCCCCCAACGCGCTTTGGCGTGGTCTATCTTGGGAGCAACGTGAAGGTCTGTTTTCTCGAGGCGATCCTGCGCGACCGTGGTGTCGGTCGAACGCAAGCGTTCCCGATCGAATGGGCTGAGCTGGAGGAGTGGACCTGCGCGGAATTGCGAATCGAACAGACATTGAGGTTGGTCGACTTGCGCGGCGATGGTTTAGTCCGCATGGGGATTCCGACCGACGTAGCGCGCGCGAGTTCTCAGGAGCTCGGGAGGCGCTGGTCGCGGGCATTCTGGTCCCATGACGCAAAGCCTGACGGAATCATCTATGACTCACGCCTCAATGGCGAGACCAATATCGCTGTTTACGACCGGGCGCTCGCAAAAATCACCTTGAAAGCGACGCTGCGGCTTATCGATTGCCGCTCGGAGCTTGCAAGGATCATCATTGACTTCGATCTCGCCATCGTGTGACAGCCCCCACGGCGCGGCGCTTTGTTCGATCCGCATTGCGCGCGAGATCGGCGAGCCAAGGCTTCGAATCCTCGCTTGGTGAGAAAATCGACAGCGGCGCTCACGCGCCGCCCTCGCCAAACCGCCACACGGGAATGCCCAGCTTTTTCGCCTTGTCGGCGAGATTGTCCTGGATTCCGGAGCCGGGGAAAATGATGACGCCGATCGGCAGCGCCTCGAGCATTTGGTCGTTGCGTTTGAACGGCGCCGCCTTGGCGTGCTTGGTCCAGTCGGGCTTGAAGGCGATCTGCGGAACTTCACGGGTGTCGGCCCATTTGGCTGCGATGCGTTCCGCGCCCTTCACGGAGCCGCCATGCAGCAGCACCATGTCGGGATGCTTGGCGTGAACCTTGTCGAGCCTGTCCCAAATTGCGCTCACATCGTTGAAGTCGAGCCCGCCGGTGAAGGCGACCTTGGGACCGGCGGGGAGCAGCACCTGCGTCTCGGCCCGCCGCTTGGCGGCGAGGAAATCGCGACTGTCGATCAGCGCCGAGGTCAGCGCGCGGTGGTTGACCATCGATCCGCTGCGCGGACGCCAGGTGGAGCCGGTGTGGCGCTCGAACTGTTCGGCGGCCAGATAGCGGCCAAGAGAGGCGCGGGCATCGGCCACGCTGTCGAAAGCGCGCAGATAAACCTCATCATATATCACACTGCGCCACAGTCGCTCGACAAACACATTGTCGCGCCATGAACCCTTGCCGTCCATGCTGAACGAAACGC
>PLZT01000663.1 GCA_003152255.1 Methylocystaceae bacterium
GGCGGATCAACACAAGGTGGCGCTTTTCACTTAGTTCGCGACCGCCCGCTTCGCGCTTCCATGTTCGCGAATCCAAAACGGCATCTTGTTCTCCGTGGTCCGTGCGCTAGCTCCAAAGAAACTGATTTTTTGGAGTGGGGAAGTCGACATGGACAAGAAGATCGTAGGCCTTTTGGGTGCAATCTCCTCGGTGGCGGCAATGACCGCGGCGCAAGCCGCGCCGTCGCCGGACGCGACCGAAGTCTCTACCGCGCGGTCTTACGCGGAGTTGCTGCAGCCGATCCCAAACGCAGTCGCCCTATTGCAGGCTGCTCGGGCGGCGGATGCCGAGCGTGCGAAAACGGAGACCGGCCAGGACCAAAACGTGCAGCTGGCGTGGCATCACCACCATCACCATCATCACCGGTGGTATCACCGCCACCACCATCATCATCACCGGTATCACCACCACCACCACCACCACCACCACCATCACTGGTAGCAGTTCCGTTGATGACGGCGAGTTCGCAAACTTGAGTTGATGCGATCACGCCGACAGTCGCTCGATTCGCAATAGGCCGAGCGCTATTTTTTATAACCGCGCGGGTGCGCGTTAGCGTGGCGGAAGTTTTTTCGCCGCGCCATGAATGCGCCGGTAAGTGGCGTCGAACACCGTGTTCGTCGCCGAAGTCCATTGGCTGTCCGCGCCCAGATTGTCTCTGCTCTCGTGGATGCGCAGAGACTGCAACTCTCGCTCGGCTGCCTCTTCCTCACCCATTTCAACGAGTTCGAAGTCGGAATCCGCCGGAATCGCGATGAACTGCGCCATCGGCTCTCCGGGTCTGAAGATATGCGTGCGACCTTCCGCCGGCGACTTGAAGACCATAAATGACATCATTGGCCACCAGTTCCTCAAAAGCGCCGGCACGGCGATCGGAACGGTGTCGGTCGGGTCGGTGTAAAAGCGTGGATGAGGTTCAATCTTGATCGCCAGACCCGCTTCCACCTTCAAGTCGAGAAGCAACTGATATGTATAGAAGTGCTCGCCGAAAGTCCTGAACGGCGGCCACAACCGACCATCCTCGGGAGCCGGTCCAAAATCGCCCTCGAACACAAGGCTTCCCTCCCTCGTGCTGACGCGCAGTTCGTTGTCATAGGGGTAGAATATCTCGACGCCATATTGCGCGGCCTCCGAAAATGGCACGCAATGCCACGCATATTCGTGGGAACCGTCGGCGCGAGGCTCGGGCTTTCCAGCCCATCCGGGGATTTGGAGTTTGGTTCGGCGCGGACGCAGCCTCTCCTCGATCATCCGATATTTGATGGTGTGCATGGGCGCTCCACAAAAGCCGCGACCGCTGTTGATCCATCACATTATGTGGTTCGGCGAAAATTCGAAAACCCATTTCGCCATTGCGTCGGCCGTGTTCCAAAGGAGGGCGCGCCTATAGGGCGGAGCGCCTTGTTTTCGCGAATGTATTTTGTAAAGCGTAAGTCATTGGAAGATCGTTGACGCCCCGCTTGTCCGAGAATTCTCACTCTCGGATTGTCGCGGCTTCTTCCACCGCTTCTGGCAAGGGCGCCAGCTCTAGCTTGAAACTGGTGCGGTCGAGAGGACTCGAACCTCCACTGGTTGCCCAACTAGCACCTCAAGCTAGCGCGTCTACCAATTCCGCCACGACCGCAAGGGCGCTTCGCGAAGCGCCGGCGGCTCAGCGTCTAACAAATCGGCTCCACAATGACAAGCCGCTGTTTCGCCGTTCGCCGCTATTGCGCGAGTTGCGCCGGATAGCCCGCGTCGGTGATCGCCTTGGCGATGGCGGCGGGGTCTTTTGGGGCAGGCGTCACGGTGACCTTGCCAGTGGCGAGATCCGCGTTGACCTCGGCGCCCGGCTGCGCCGTCTGAACGGCCTTGGCGACATGCTTCACGCAATTGCCGCAGGTCATTTCCTTCACGTCGAAAACCGTGCTCATCTTGCTCTCCTCTGGTGGCGGCATGGGCGCGGGCCGCGCCCCCGCGGCCAAAACATTCGGCGGCTCGAATCGGCGTAGCCGCAGTGCATTGGTCAACACGAAAACGCTCGACAGCGCCATGGCGCCGGCGCCAAGCATCGGCGACAGTAGTGTTCCATTAACGGGATATAGCGCGCCGGCGGCGACCGGGATCAACACCACATTATAGGCGAAGGCCCAAAAGAGGTTTTGCGCGATGTTGCGCATCGTGGCGCGCGAGAGCGCCAGCGCCGCCGGAACCTTGGCGAGGTCGCCCGACATCAGCACCACATCGGCCGCCTCGATGGCGACATCGGTCCCGGTGCCGATGGCGATGCCGGCGTCGGCGGCGGCCAACGCGGGCGCGTCATTGACGCCGTCTCCGACGAAAGCGATTTTTTGCGCGCCCTTGAGCCGCTCCAGCGCCGCGACCTTGCCGCCCGGCAATACGCCGGCGATCACCTCATCGACGCCTGCTTGCGCGGCGATGGCGCGCGCGGAGGACTCCGTGTCGCCAGTGATCATCGCGGTCTTGACGCCCATGCCATGCAACGCTTGGATAGCGGCGGCGCTTGTCGGCTTGATCGCGTCGGCGACGCTCAGCGCCGCCGCCAGCCGACCGTCGACAGCGGCGAATAGCGGCGTCTTGCCCTCGCCCGCGAGCCGCGCCGACTCTTGCGCGAAGGCGCTTACGTCGAGGCCGAGCGAGACCATATAGCGCTCCGCGCCGACGGCGACTTTTTTGCCCTCCACCAGCCCGCTCGCGCCCATGCCGGGAATCGAGGCGAAGTCGGCGCATGGGGCAGGGGCCAGTCCGCGCGCCCGCGCGCCTTCGACCAGCGCGCGCGCGACCGGGTGCTCGGACAGCGCCTCGACGCTCGCGGCAAGTCGCAGCGCGTCGTTCGCGTCGAAGCCGGGCGCGGCGATAAGATCGGTCAGTCGCGGCTTGCCGACCGTAAGCGTGCCGGTCTTGTCGAAGGCGATCAAGGTCACGTCGCGCAGCGTCTGCAGCGCCTCGCCCTTGCGAAACAGCACGCCAAGCTCCGCCGCCCGGCCCGTGCCGGTCATGATCGCGGCGGGCGTCGCGAGGCCCATCGCGCAGGGGCAGGCGATGATGAGCACGCTCACGGCATTGACCAGCGCGAAGCTGAGCCGGGGCTCGGGTCCGATCAGCATCCACACCGCGAAGGTCAGCAAGGCGACGCCCAGCACGACAGGCACGAAGACGCCTGTGACGCGATCGACCAGCGCCTGAATCGGCAGTTTGGCGCCTTGCGCCTGCTCGACCATGCGGATCACGCCGGCCAAAAAAGTGTCGGCGCCGACGCGGGTCGCGCGAAAGGCGAAGGCGCCGGTTGTATTGACGGTCGCGCCAGTGACGGTCGCGCCCTCGGATTTCTTGACCGGCGCCGGCTCGCCCGTGATCATCGATTCATCGACGTAGGATTCGCCGCGCGTGACCACGCCGTCGGTCGGGATTTTTTCGCCGGGCCGCACCAGCACGATGTCGCCGACGTGGACTTCCTCGGTCGCTATGTCGAGCGCCGCCCCATCGCGTTCGACATGGGCGACGCGCGGCTGCAACTTCCCCAGCGTTCGAATAGCGTCCGAGGCGCGGCCCTTGGCGCGAGCCTCCAAAAAGCGCCCAAACAGGATCAGCGTGGCGATGACGCACGCCGATTCGTAATAGACATTCGTTGCGCCGGCAGGCAGCAGCGCTGGCGCGAAGGTGGCGACGACGGAATAGAGATAGGCGCTGCTCGTGCCGGTCGCGACAAGCGAATTCATGTCGGGCGTTCCGCGCGCCAAAGCGGCGAATCCCTTGGTATAGAAGGAGCGGCCGGGGCCGGCGAGCAGCAGGCTCGTCAGGACGAACGAAATATATTGCACGGCGTCATGGCCGATATGCGCCATGATCCATTCATGCGCGGCGGGGATCATATGACCGCCCATTTCCAGCACGACCACCGGCGCGGTCAACACGGCGGCGGCGATCAGCCGGCGCGTCAGCGCTCGGGATTCCTCCGCGCGCGTGTCCCGCTCGCTCGCGCCCGCGACCTCGGCGGGCTCATAGCCGGCCTCGGTGATGGCGTGGCGGAGATTCTTGATGGTCGCCGGCCCCTTGAGCGCGCGCACGCTGGCGCGTTCGGTCGCGAGATTGACGCTCGCCGACAGAACGCCGGGCGTCGCCAGCAGCGCTTTTTCGACATGGGCGACGCAAGACGCGCAGGTCATGCCGTGCACGCCCAACTCCAGCGTCTCAACCACGGGCTCATAGCCGGCGTCCGTCACCGCCCGCGCGATTTTCTCCACTCGCGCGTCCGGCGATAGCGCCACATCGACCCGCTCGGCTGCGAGATTGACGTTAGCGGAGCGGACGCCTTCGGTCGCCAGCAGCGCTTTTTCGACATGCGCCACGCAAGAGGCGCAGCTCATGCCGCGCACCTCGAAGGCGAGGGGCGTCGTCACAGGGGAGTTCTTCGCGGATTCCAACATGGATCAACCCTACTCCCGCGGCGCCGTCACAGCCAGCGCGGCGTTCGCGCGCGAAAGCGCTCGAACGCCTCCCCGAATTTCTCGCGCAAATGCCGCTCCTCGGGTTCGATCGCCAGCTTCGTCAGCGCGTAAAACAGCACCGGAATCAGCAAGACTATGGCGGGCGAGCGCAGCAGCAGGCCGGCGCCAAGCGTTAGCGCCAGTTCCGAGACGTAAATCGGGTTGCGCGAATAGCGATAGGGGCCGTTGGTGACGAGCGCCGCGACGGCGCGATGCGGCAAGATCGTGGTGTCATGCCGCCGCAGCGTCAGCGCGCACCAGACGTCGTTGGCGAGCCCCAGCGCAATCAGCACGGTCCCGGCGAGATGCGCGGGACCGGGAGGGATCCACGGAGCGGGCAGCCAGTGATCGAGCATTCGCCCGCCAACAATGACGGCGACGAACAGCAGTGGCGGCCAAGGGATACGTGAGGGTGGACGTTCGCCATCGGTCGAGAAGGTCACGCGGGGCTCCTTGCGGGAATTAGATCGGCTTTTGGAGGCGCGATTGCAAGAGGGCGGAGCCCGGGCCGGCTGAAGGCCACGCGCCGGCACAATTTTCCGCCCTGCTTTGACCTTCGCGCCTCGCCCCGTTAGGAGTCGGTGCGTCCCTCTTGAGCCGTCAAGTCAAAATGCCCTCGCCGCGCCTCGATTTTCTCGCTCCGTACCAAGCTGATCTCGACGGTTTGCGCGGTCGTGACCGGTTGCGTGCGCTCAGCAAAAGGGGCGGGCTCGATTTCGCCTCCAATGATTATCTCGGCCTCGCCGAATCCGAGGAATACCGCGAGGCCGCGCGCGCGGCGCTGGCGCGCGGGGTTCCGCTGGGGGCCGGAGGTTCGCGGCTATTGCGCGGAAATCATCCCGAGCATGAGGCGCTGGAGGTAGAGGCGGCGCGGTTTTTCGGGGCGGAATGCGCGCTGTTTTTCGGCGCGGGATTTTCGGCCAACGAGGCGCTGCTCGCGACTCTGCCGCAACGCGGCGATATCATTCTTTACGACGA
>PLZT01000641.1 GCA_003152255.1 Methylocystaceae bacterium
TCGATCGAGACAACGCTGGAACTGTGGGCGTCGTCGCTGCGTGAGGTGAAGCGTCGGACGCGACCGCTGTTCACGCAAGCGCGCGTGGCGCTGTCGGCGGAGAATTTCCTCGAAGGCTTACTTGGCGAGGAGCGACGCAAGACCGGCTGGATGCGGGCGGAAGCGGCGGGCGATCCGGGGCCTTGGCGACAACAGGCCATTCTGGGTCGCGGCCAGTGGGACGCTGACGCGCTACGCGACATCGCGCGCGATTATGCGCTCGAAACCCTGGCCGACGACGACGCGGTTCTCGTTGTCGACAAGACGGGATTCTTGAAACAGGGCAAGGCGTCCTGTGGCGTCGCGCGGCAATACACGGGCTCGGCGGGCAAGATCACAAACCGCCAGATCGGCGTCTTCGCCTGCTATGTCGCGCCGCGCGGCCATGCCTTCATCGATCGCGAATTATATCTGCCAAAAAGCTGGACCGACGATCCGGCGCGCATGACCAAGGCGCATGTGCCGCGAGAGATGATCGACAAGAGTTCGGGCGGCTTCGCGACCAAGCCGGCGCTGGCGATCGCCATGATCGAGCGCGCGCTCGCTGCGATGGTTCCATATCTCCTTCGTCGCCGCCGACAGCGTCTATGGCGTTGGCGACATTGAAATGGCGTTGCGGCGCGCCGGCAAGGGCTATGTGCTGGGCGTCAAAAGCTCCCAGTCGTTCCACTCCCGGGGCAAGCCACGCGGACCATCGCCGGAACGGCGAAGGACATCGCCGACGCTCTGCCCGCCTCCGCGTGGCGGCGTCTCTCGGCGGGCGCGGGAACCAAGGGCGAGCGGTTGCACGACTGGGCCTATCTCGAGCTCGCCGATCTCGATGGCGGCGACTACAAAGCGGCGCTCGCCGGTCAAGCATGGACGCGCGGCCTTCTGATCCGGCGCAAAATCGTCGACGGCGACCTCGCCTTCTTCACGACATGGGCTCCACACGGGACGACCATCGAAAGGCTGACGAAAATCGAAGGACATCGCTGGGCGATCGAAGACAGTTTCGAAACGACGAAGAACGAACTCGGTCTCGATCACAACGAAACGCGCTCCTAGCATGGCTGGCGTCGTCACGTCTCGCTCGTCATGCTCGCCTTCGCCATGATGGCGGCGATCCGCGTTCACGCCAACGCAATGGCGCCGCCCCAAAAACAATTCGGCGCAAGGCCAAGACGCTCAGCCGACCTCGGAACTGACGAGCCCGTCGCTCATTCGCTGGTCCATGCAAGAAATCCGCCGCATCGCCACGCGCCTCGCTCGAAAACGAATCCAACCAGACTTCGTCATTGCATGGTCCCTCTGGCGACGAGCCCATCAAGCCAAGGCGAAGCGCGCTCACATAAAATCGCAACTGTAATGCTAGTCCACGAGGACGATCAAAATGACCGACACGACATTTCGCATGTCACTCGATGGCGACGCGGGCGCCCTCGCGGTAATACTTGGGACGAACGAGATCGCGTCAGCCGTCGCCGTCCAATTTGCGCGGCGGTGTCATCACGTCATTCTGTGCCACGATCCCTTTCCACCCGTGATCCGCCGCGGGATGGCCTTCCACGACGCCTTGTTCGAAGATCGTATCGAGGTTGACGGGATCACGGGCGCGAGCGCCGAGACCGCCGCCGAAATTTCGTCGATCATGGCGATTCCCGGACAGGTGGCGGTGACGCCGCTGCGTCTTGTGGAGTTGATGGCGATGCCCAAATTCGATGCGCTTGTCGACGCGCGAATGCAAAAGTATAGGGTTGCTCCCGATCTTCGCGGCATCGCCGAGGTCACCGTTGGTCTCGGTCCCAACTTTGAACCCGGATTTAATTGCGACGTCGCCATTGAAACCCATCCGTCCAAGCCAGGCCTAATCGTTGAAAGCGGAAAGACCAGACCGCCGGACGGCCTCGCGACCAATCTCGGCGAAGCGGGCAGAGAGTGCTTCGTTTATTCACGGCTGGACGGGTCGTGGGGCACGCCGTTCGACGTCGGCGCGCGGGTGCGCTATGGAGTCATGCTCGGGCATCACGCAGGCGCTCCCGTCTTCGCTTCGAAGGACGGCGTTCTGCGCGGGATCGCCCGCGACGGAACATTCGTGCCGAAGGGCGTCAAGCTTCTTGAAATCGATATGCGCGGCGAAGCGGCTTCATGGTCCAGTCCCGACGACAGAGGACGCGCCATCGCGAAAGCGAGCGTGGCGGCGATCGACCGTTGCGCATCGGCGACCGGGCGTTCGGCGCGACGCCGGTCCCGCAAAACTTAAACAGAGCGGAGCATGTGTCATGACAACGAGTGACGCCGTTCAGTTCACCGGGCAAATCGCGGCTTTGCAAGGCGCGCCGGGCGAGACGATTCAAACCATTCTATCGCAATTCGCCGAGGCGCTGAAGCGCGACGGATTTCGCGTCGCCGGCGTTGTCGAGGTTTCGCAATGTGGCGCGGAGAGAGCGTGCAAACATCTTGCTGTCCGCGATCTAACGTCCAAGGCGGTGATAAAATTCTCTCAAGACCTCGGCGCCGGTTCGACGGCTTGCAACCTCGACCCGAGCGGGCTCGCCAAGGCGTGCGAAGCCGTGGAGCGAGCCATAGAAGAGGGCGCCGATGTCGTCGTGCTGAGCAAATTCGGCAAGCTCGAAGCGGCCAGGGGCGGACTGTGCGACGCCTTCCGCGCGGCGATCCTGGCCGACCTTCCCATTATCACCACCGTTTCGCCGTTGCTGGCGGATGAGTGGTCGCAATTCGCCGGACCTCTCTCGAACAAGGTTCCCGCGACAATGGACGCTCTTGGCGCATGGTGGACCGCCCATGGAAGCGCGACGAACTGACTCTCTCCGGGCGTCATGGAAGAGGCGCGCCCGCTTCGGGGATTTCTGGCGGCCGATAAATAAACTCCGCGCGGCTTTCGGGCGCGTCGTGGTAGGCTGCCGCTTACATGTGCCTCACGGCGAATACGGCGATCTTTCCGACGAAGCTCAAGGCGAGCACGAGCGAGCCATATTTCATGATCGACATGATCGCGTGGTGGAGGTCTGGGTGCATCATTCGTCCGTGTCCTTCCTGCTAAAGCGCGGCCTCGCGCGCTGGAAGCCGCGATCATCGCGATCGCGGTGACAGGCGAACACATGCAATTCGATTGCCAGGCCGCGCGCAAAGACTGCGGTCCTAGGTCGCGCAACTTCGACCAAGCTTCTCGCAAGTAACGAGAATCCGGTCCGCTCGCCGCCCGACTTTGGCCGCATTCCTTAACGAGAAAGCACGACAAGGGCGGCTGTCGTCGGCATGGACGCACGCGCGAAAAAATTAAGGTGTCGAGATGATGAACCATGGACGCGCGTGGCTTTTGCGCGGCGCGATCGCGCTAAACATGCTCTCTCCCGCGGCGGCGCTAGACAATCCGTTGACACGCGGTCCACTCGCGGATTTCATCAATGTCTTCCGCGAACAAGCGATTCCGCGGCAGGTCGTGATCTGGCGGCACCCGGAATTCAAGAAGGGAACGATCGTCGTCTCGACCAAGGAGCGGCGGCTCTACTATGTGCTAGGCGAAGGCCAAGCGATCGAATATGGCGTCGGCGTTGGCCGCGAGGGTTTCACCTGGTCGGGGACAAAGTCCGTCAGCCGCAAGCGCGAATGGCCCGATTGGCGGCCGCCGCCGCAAATGCTCAAGAGGCGCCCCGATCTGCCGAAATATATGGCGGGCGGGATCGACAATCCGCTCGGCGCGCGCGCCCTCTACCTCGGATCGAGCCAATATCGCATCCACGGATCCAACGAGCCGGACACGATGGGAGCCGCCGTTTCGTCGGGATGCATCCGCATGACGAACCGCGACGTCGTCGATCTTTACAGCCGCGCGAAAACCGGCACGAAGGTCGTCGTGTTGAAGTAGCGCGTCGCTGCGAAGCCCTTCGCGACGACGTCGACAATCAGCGGGAACGTCGCTCGGCAATGGCGTGCGCTGGGCGCGAACACGAAGACGAGCCGCGTAAAGCGATCAGGCCGCTTTTTCGGACGCTACCACTTCGGCTTCGGCATCGTCCGCCATCGCGTCTGATTCGGCCTCATCGGCTGCCGTCGAGAAGAGAGCATAAATTTCAGAGGCTCGCTCGTTGATGCGCTTCGACGCTTCCGGACCGAAAACGACTTTCCCGCGCTTATTTTCGTCGCGCTCGCCGCAGTCGAGCACCCGCATATCGGGGGCGCCAATCTCGACGATCTTGTCGAAAATCACCGCGTTCTGCCAGGGGATGTCGATGTAACGCCAATCTTGTGGGATCGTCCCATCGGCGCGCATCGCTTCCGTGGTCGCCATTTCCGCCGCGGAAAGGAGAAAGGGGTCAGTTTCTAGCATGTGCGATCACAACTCCGTGTAATCGGGCGAGACTCTGAACAACGACTCAACCTTTCGCCCGCCTCCGACATCATAATTGCTAGCGCAAGAATCTGGCGGAACTATGCTTTTCTACGCGAGAACGTTTTCGCGGCGACACCCGTCCGTGCGCGCCGTCAAAACAATTCTTTAGGGTTCATTGGCTTGAACTGCGCCGCCCTTCCTCAACCGCGCGCCGCGGCCGTTCGCGACGATAAACGCGGCGGTCGCGCAATATATTTCAAAACCTCCGCATTAGGGCCTGTCATCAATTAGGG